>CAMAXB010000056.1 GCA_945862035.1 Opitutus sp. GAS368 | reverse complement strand
ACTCTTAGCGCTGGTCCATGGACGGACCTGGCAATAGTTTGCTGTTGGGGTATTTGGTTGTTGGTGTCGTCGTCGCGGTCTTTGAGATGAAGGCGATCAGGGAATTTATGGATGCTAGAAAACGGGTTTCGGTTTTCTTGCATCTTTTTGCTACGCTCGGATGAGCTTTTTTGGTGCCTGTATGGCCATTGGTGCTGATCCAGCGCATTTATTTTTTTCTGCGGCGGGATCACTGCGTGTTTACCTTTGGTTTACCCGTGGGGGTCTCTCCTCGTACCATGACCCTTTCGTAAAGACTGGGTCGTCGGTTCAATCCCGACCATCGGCTCCAGGTTCGCAGCACGAATCCGAAACTAAGGGTTCAATTGGCGCTCTTGAAATGGAGTCTGCAGGCCCGGAGCCACGTCTTTCGGCTTCATGCGCGCCACGGGTGACATCGAAAAAAAACAATACGCGGCCCGCCCCCCTGGATCGGCATCGCCCTGGATCGGCACCGGACGTGGATCGAACTGGGGGAAATTATTGACCTGTCAGCTGGGCTGACGCACGTTCCGCGAATGGCGACACAGGCAAAAACGACGCAGAAAGGTAGGGCGAGCGTTGGCACGCAGATCGCGGCCAAAGTGCGCGCCAAAGCCAATCTATTGAGCGATGAGCAGCGGCTTGCCCACCGATCTGCCGCCATGAAGATCATCTACGGCAATCCTGGTTCGCAGGTGTCGTATGCTCGTAGCCGTTGATACGAACGTCCTGCTGGACTTGGCGTTGCCCAAGGATGTCGCGCATGACGCGGTGTCGCTGGTGAAACAGCGCGTGAAGTCCAAAGATGGGGTGCAGCTTGTTGCGCCTCCGACTGTTTTGGACGAACTGCACTTCCTTGCGTCAGAGGGCGAGGAGGGCAGGGAGCGGAAGTTGGCCATGAAGGCACTTCAAAGCATGATCCGGTGGGGAATTCGGCCGATGGATCTAATCCCGGTCGGACATGGCATCACCGAGACCATCGCAGGGAAGCTCCGGAGCCGTGGAATCATTCCGATCGAGGAGGTGAACGATTCCCTGATTATCGCTGAGTGTGCGCTGGCTAACTGTGCGATTCTCATCACGTCGGACGGGCATATTGCCGACGCGGATGCCTCTCGGATGTCGCTCGCGCTCAAGGAGTGCGATGTTGATACGGTCCTGGTGATGACACCGCTTAAGATCGTTCGCCAGTTTTCGCCTCGATCGCCGCGCGGATGAGCGGACCGAGTGGTTACCTTTGGTGTACCCAAGGGTGCCGTCCCTCGGACCATGACCCTTTCGGAAAGCGTGGGTCGTCGGTTCAATCCCGACCATCGGCTCCGGGTTCGCAGGATGAATCCGAAACCAAGGGTTCGTTTGACGCTCTTGAAATGGAGCCTGCAAGCTCGGGGCGACCCATTTTGGCCTCAAGGGCTCCTCTGGTGGCCATCAAAAAACAACACCACTCGGCCCGATCCGCTGGATCGGCGCCGTCGGAAGCGATTGCTCTCCCGGATCTCGATCAATTATTCGCGATCGAGTCGTCGCCGAGGGATCCCTGCAGCTTCTTGCGCAGCTTGAGCGCATCGATGTCGCGCCGGAGGTGCTCGTTGAAAAGGTGGAGCCGCTGGTGGACATCGAGCGTCTCCAATAGCCGCTGTTTCAACACCGGACTTTCACAAAGACTGAAGGCGGCAAGGTCCACGAAGGTCTCCGGATCCTCCACCGTTTTGAGGAACTGGGTGAATTCGGCCGATACGCTTGCACCGAGGCGCTGCTTGAGCGCCAGCAGCCGGGCGACACTGGTCCGGAGGCGCACATTCTCGTCACGGTCGGCGCCGGGTGCACTGGTGAGTGCCCTCATGCGCATGGTGCGGTAAGGCTCCTCGCGCACGGTCTCCAAAAACTCGACCCGGGCCAGCCCCTGGAGGAGCAAATTCGACGTGCCATTGTCGTTCTTCTGGCAGGCGCGCACGATGCCGATGGTTCCGACGCGGTGCGCGGGCTCGAAAGCCTCGTCAGCCCCCGCTGGATTCAGCCCGGCCACGGCAAAGAGCCGGTCGGTGGCCAGTACCGTCTTGAGCATCTGACGGTACCTGGGCTCGAAGATATGCAGCGGGAGGAGGGCTTGGGGAAAGAAGGCGACCTCGGGCAAGGTCATCACGGCCACCTCCTCCGGTAGTACGATCTCCATTTCCATGGCCGCACCGTAGGAAGGATGTTCCGGGAAGCAACTCCGGCCGCATTGCGCCCGCGCTGCCGGACCAGGGTGGCGCATTCGAGGACCTGCGTGTGACACGCTGGCGCTAAACGTGGCACAAATCACCCGGATTCTTCCACCACTATATGACTTAAAAGACTACCAAATAATGATATGTGAAATTTTATGACTTGCAGGCATAGCTGCTGCTATGAGAGGCCATCATGAGCCGCATCTTAGGTATCGATCTAGGCACCACCAACTCTTGCATGGCGATTATGGAGGGCGGGGAGCCCGTCGTCATCCCCAATGCCGAGGGCGCCCGGACGACGCCGTCGATTGTCGCATTCACCAAGACCGGCGAACGCCTTGTCGGTCAGGCCGCAAAGCGCCAGGCGGTCACGAATCCGCGCAACACCATTTTCTCCGCGAAGCGCCTCATTGGCCGCAAGTTCACCGAGGTCCGCGAAGAGGCCAAGAATCTCCCTTACAAGGTGGTGGAGGGCAAGCAGGGCGATGCGTACATTGAGGTTCAGGCCGGCGACAAGCCGGAGCAGTTCGCTCCGCAGCAGATCGCCGCTTTCGTCCTCGGGAAATTGAAGGCGGACGCCGAGGCCTATCTCGGCGAGAAGGTCACGCAAGCCGTCATCACGGTCCCGGCCTACTTCAATGATGCCCAGCGCCAGGCGACCAAGGACGCGGGCAAGATCGCGGGCCTCGACGTCCTCCGCATCATCAACGAGCCGACGGCCGCTTCGCTCGCCTACGGTCTTGACAAGAAGAAGGACGAGAAAATCGCGGTGTTCGACCTCGGTGGCGGCACGTTCGACGTGTCGGTGCTCGAGATCGGCGACGGTGTCTTCGAGGTCAAGGCCACCAATGGCGACACTCACCTCGGGGGTGACAACTGGGATGAGACGCTCATCAACTGGCTCGTCGACACGTTCAAGACCGAGCAGGGCATCGATCTCCGCAAGGATCCGATGGCACTTCAGCGCCTGAAGGAAGAGGCCGAGAAGGCCAAGATCGCGCTCTCGTCCGCCCAGTCGGTCGACATCAATCTGCCCTTCATCACGGCCGACGCCAGTGGCCCGAAGCATCTGAATGTCACCCTCTCCCGCGCCAAGATGGAGCAGGTGTGCGAGAAGCTCTTCGAGCGCTGTATCGCCCCGTTCAAGAACTGTCTCAAGGACGCGGAGCTTACGTCGGCCCAGATCGACGAGCTTGTGCTTGTGGGCGGCATGACGCGCATGCCCAAGGTCGTCGACATCGCCAAGCAGCTCGGCGGCAAGCCTCCTCACCAGGGCGTTAACCCGGACGAGGTCGTCGCCATCGGCGCCTCCATCCAGGGCGGCGTGCTCAAGGGCGAGGTCCGCGACGTGCTCCTGCTGGACGTCACCCCGCTCACGCTCGGTATCGAGACCGCAGGCGGCGTGTCCACCGCAATGATCTCGCGCAACACCACCATCCCGACCAAGAAGTCGCAGGTCTTCTCGACCTACGCCGACAATCAGCCGGGCGTGGAAATCGTCGTTCTGCAGGGTGAACGCCCGATGTCGCGCGACAACAAGACGCTCGGCACGTTCAAGCTCGACGGCATCCCGCCCGCACCGCGTGGCGCCCCGCAGATCGAGGTCACCTTCGACATCGACGCCAACGGCATTCTGCACGTCTCAGCCAAGGACCAGGGCACCGGCAAGGAGCACAAGATCAAGATCGAGGGCTCCTCCGGCCTGTCCAAGGACGAGGTTGAGAAGATGACCAAGGAAGCCGAGCTGCATGCCGAGGAGGACCGCAAGCGCAAGGAGGCGGTCGAGTCGCGCAACCAGCTCGACAGCGCCATCTACCAGCTCGAGAAGACCTTCAAGGAGGCCGGCGACAAGCTCCCGGCCGAGGTGAAGGCCAAGATCGAGCCTGCGCTGGCCGAGGCGAAGAAGGATCTCGAGTCCAACGATCCCGATAAGATGAAGGCCGCGCTTGAAAACCTCAGCAAGGTCGGTCAGGAGCTCTATGCTGCCGCGGCCCAAGCCTCGCAGGCGGCAGGTGCCGCCCCCGAGGGTGGTCCCGCACCTGAGGCGGGGGCCAAGAGGACCGAGAAGAAGGCCGACGTCGTCGACGCCGACTTCGAGGTCGTCGATGACGGCAAGGACAAGAAGTAATCTCCGTTAATTTCGTGCGCTCGCCGTGGATTCACGGCGGGCGTACGCCGTTACCAGCGTAACCCAAAAACAACTCCAACCCAAAACCCAAAACATATGGCTAAAGTAAACATCAAGCCCATCGGCGATCGCGTCCTGGTGGAGCACCTCGAGGAAAAGGAACAGGTCCGCGGTGGCATCATCATCCCGGACGCCGCCAAGGAAAAGCCCCAGGAGGCCAAGGTCATTGCCCTTGGCACCGGCAAGAAGGACGAGAACGGCAAGGCCCAGGCCTTCGAGGTCAAGGTCGGCGACCGCGTCCTCATCAGCAAATACGGTGGCACCGAGGTGAAGCTCGACGACAAGAAGTACACGCTGGTCCGCGAGGATGACATCCTTGGCGTGATCGGCTGATGCGCGCTTCGCGTTATCTAAAATCACAAATCTGAAATCTAAAATCATCCAGTACCATGGCAGCTAAACAACTCCTCTTCGAAGAAGCCGCGCGGGCCAAGATCCTCCGCGGTGTCGAGCTCCTCTCCCGCGCCGTCAAGGTGACGCTCGGGCCCAAGGGCCGCAACGTCGTCATCGACAAGAAATTCGGTTCCCCAACCGTGACCAAGGACGGCGTCACCGTTGCCAAGGAAGTCGAACTTCCCGATCCGTATGAGAACATGGGCGCCCAGATGGTGAAGGAAGTCGCTTCCCGCACCTCTGACAACGCCGGTGACGGCACCACGACCGCGACCGTGCTCGCCGAGTCCATCTACAAGGAAGGCCTCAAGAACGTCGCCGCGGGTTCCAACCCGATCTTCCTCAAGCGCGGCATCGACAAGGCCGTTGAGGCCGGCATCGCCGAACTCCACCGGATTTCCAAGAAGGTCAACGACCGCGAGGAGATCCGCCAGGTCGCGACCGTGTCCGCCAACTGGGACACCGAGATCGGTGACATCATCGCCGACGCGATGGACAAGGTCGGCAAGGACGGCACCATCACCGTCGAAGAGGCCAAGTCCATCCAGACCACCCTCGACGTCGTCGAGGGCATGCAGTTCGACAAGGGCTACCTCTCGGCTTACTTCGTGACCAACGCGGAGAAGCAGGAAGTCGTCCTGGAGGACGCCTACGTGCTCATCCACGAGAAGAAGATTTCCTCTCTGCAGGACTTCCTCCCGCTGCTCCAGAGCGTCGCCAAGACCGGCAAGCCCTTCCTCCTCATTGCGGAGGAAGTCGAGGGCGAGGCCCTCGCCGCGCTCGTGGTGAACAAAATCCGCGGCACCCTCAATGTGTGCGCCGTCAAGGCCCCTGGCTTCGGCGACCGCCGCAAGGCCATGCTCGAGGACATCGCGGTCCTCACCGGTGGCAAGTGCATCACCGAGGACCTCGGCATCAAGCTGGAGAACGTCACCCTCGGTGACCTCGGCCGCGCCAAGCGCATCGTCGTCGACAAGGAAAACACCACGATCGTCGAGGGTTCGGGCAAGTCGTCCGACATCCAGGCCCGCGTGAAGCAGATCCGCCGCCAGATCGAGGAGACGACCTCCGACTACGACCGTGAGAAGCTCCAGGAGCGTCTCGCCAAGCTCGCCGGTGGCGTTGCCGTCATCAATGTCGGCGCCGCGACCGAGGCGGAAATGAAGGAGAAGAAGGCCCGGGTTGAGGACGCCCTCCACGCCACCCGCGCGGCGGTTGAGGAAGGTATCGTCCCCGGCGGCGGTGTCGCCCTCCTGCGCACGGCCAAGGTCATCGACGCCCTGCAGCTTGAAGGCGACGAGAAGATCGGTTCCCAGATCGTGCGTCGCGCGATCGAGAGCCCCCTCAAGCAGCTCTGCGCCAACGCCGGTGTCGATGGCGGCATCGTCGTCCAGACGGTCATGGGCAGCAAGGGCGCCAATGGCTACAACGTCGCCACGGGCGAGTACGAGGACCTGGTCAAGGCCGGCGTCGTCGACCCAACTAAGGTCACGCGCACCGCGCTGCAGAATGCTTCGTCGATCGCGGGTCTCCTGCTGACGACCGAGTGCATGATCACGGAGATTCCCGAGAAGAAGGACGCTCATCCGATGCCTCCGGGCGGCGGCGGCGGCATGGACTACTAAGTCCAGGCACCCCTCCCTGAATCACTCCAAGGCGCCCCGTTTCGACGGGGCGCCTTTTTTTGCGCCCGCGGAAGGGTGGAGCGACTTGCCCTCAAGACGCTGGATCGAATCGCTTGGCGCCATCGCGCATCCAAGCCGGCGCGTTGGATCCGAATGACTGAAATTCAAATACAAACTCAAACCAGCGCGTTGAGGGGCAACACGCTCCACCTCGAAGAATCACCGGCCTCAGCGAGGCCAGCGACACAGAACCAATCTTCGGATCCGCCTGACGGCATGATCAAGAGCACCTCGACCGTACGCTGGAGCGCAAGGAGGGGCAGATCCTTCCGCCGGACGGGTGCCCGGCAGCCCCGGGGTCGCTTCCATGCGGCCGAGGCGGTTCGACAGGAGCTCGGGGTTGTACGCTGCCATGTCGACCCCTTCGGCGTGCTTCGAATTTGTGCTCGTTTTTCCTGATCGTTCATCGTTCCCGATCCGAGGACCCGGCAGGGAAACAAGCGTGAGCACAATCTGTCGCCCATGACCTTGAATGGAGGCAGCAGATCCCCTGCGCGGCAAACTTGCCAAGCCGGGGCCATCGCGTTTGCCTGCGGCTGCACCATGGAAGTGATCTTTCTCGGCACCGGCACCTCGCAGGGCGTTCCCATGATTGCGTGCGACTGTGCCGTTTGCACCTCCAAGGATCCCCGGAACCAGCGGACGCGGGCGTCCATCCATGTGGTCATGGATGGCCTCCACATCCAGGTCGACGCTGCGCCCGAGTTTCGCCTGCAATGCCTACGCGAGAAGATCACCTGGGTCGATCTCTTCATTCTCACCCATGGTCACGCGGATCACGTGGCGGGCATGGATGATCTCCGGCGCTTCTGTGACCTCCACGGGGGCACTGCGCTGACGATCTACACGACGGAAGAGGGCATGGGCCGCGTACTTTCGATCTATCCGTATGCGATCATGGAGCGGCCGATCGTGAAGGGCTACGCGGCGTTCAAGCTGCAGGCCATGCCCGAGGTTCTCGACCTGCCCCAGGGCACGATCACATCCACGCTTCTGCCGCACGGCGGGGTCAACACCCTGGGTCTGATTTTTGTGGAGCGCAGTAGCGGCCGAAAATTGGTTTACTACACCGACTGCAAGCGGGTGCCGCGCGAAGCGGTGGCGCTGGCGCGCGGAGCGGACGTGGTGGTGCTCGATGGGCTAAGGCCCCAGCCGCATCCTTCGCACATGACCATTGATGAGGCCGTGGCCGTGGCCCAGGAAATTGGCGCGCCGGCGAGCTACCTGACCCATTTGACGCACTTGAGCGACCACGGGGAGACCGACCGTCAATTGCCCTCAGGAATCAGCCTTGCCTACGACGGGTTGCGCCTGTCGGTTTAGCGGGAATCACTGTTATGTTACCGAATATTTACTTGGCGCGGAGCTGCGCAGTCGTTGTCGCCTTGCTGTTGACCCAACCGGCGCGCGCCCAGGTGCCGGCGGCCGACTCCGAGGTCGCGCTGCTCCGCGAGCAGGTTCGCCTGCTGGCGGAAAAAGTGCGGCGGCTGGAGGAGCGACTAATCCCCGCGCAGGCCCCTGCGCCCGGGCCTGCCGCGACTTCCGCCGCAGCGCCCAAGCCCCCGGTGGCCACCGTGAACGACCGCATAATCAGCCTGGCGGCGGGCGACGGCAGCACGACGCTGCGCCTGCGGGGGATCGCCCAAGTGGACTCGCGTTGGTTTCTCAATGATGGCGGGATCGTGGGTAACGACGCCTTTCTTGTTCGTCGCGCGCGGATCATCATGGAGGGATCCTTCAATCACATCTTCCAATTTCAGCTGACGCCCGATTTTGCGGGCTCCGCCGCGTCGCTGCTGAATGCAAATATCACCGCGGTGCTCAGCCCTGCTCTCCAGATCAAGG
Organism: Opitutus sp. GAS368; assembly: GCA_945862035.1. Taxonomy (GTDB): domain Bacteria; phylum Verrucomicrobiota; class Verrucomicrobiia; order Opitutales; family Opitutaceae; genus CAMAXB01. The sequence continues at coordinate 4,170 of CAMAXB010000056.1, read as the reverse complement.
CTGGTAAGTTCAAGACGCTGGTCGGCATTGAACAGGCTCAGGCCAATATGGTGACGGCCTTTGTCGAGCGGACGCATCCTTCAAGCCTGATGCCGAGCTTCGACGTTGGCCTGCAGATCGGCGGCGAGCTCGCGGCGGGGCGTTTGAGCTATACGGCGGGAATCTTCAACGGCTTGGCTGATTCCGCCAGCTCGACGACGAACACGGATACGGACGACCACAAGGGCGTCGCAGTCCGCATCATGGCACGCCCGTTCAAGGGTCTGGAGGTCGGCGTCGGCGCCACGTACTCGCCGGACCTTTCAACGGCGTCGCCCCTGACCGCCGGGTATCGGAGCGACGGGCAGCAGCGCTTTTTTGCTTACGACGCCTCAACGGTTGCAGACGGGGACGGCTGGCGCTTCTCGCCTCAGGCAACCTATGCCCGCGGATCGCTTGGACTCCTGGCCGAATATGCCGTGTCCGCGATCAACGTGAGGACGGGTGGCATTCGCAACGAGCTCAAGCACGAGGCCTGGCACGGGCAGGTGACTTACAACCTGACGGGCGAAGCTGCTTCGTTCACGGGGGTGGTTCCCCGGACCAACTTCCGGTTGGGCGCGGACGGGTGGGGTGCAGTGGTCCTGGCCTTGCGCGTCTCCGCGCTGGACATCGACGACCGGACCTTCCCGACCTTCGCCTCGCCGCGGACCAATGCGACGAAGGTGACTTCGTATGGGGTGGGCCTGAACTGGCACCCGAGTGCGAGCGTCCGGATAACGGCGGACTATCTCCATTCCCATTTCGATGCGCCGCTTACGACCACCAGCGTGCTCCTGCGCGAAGGCGAACAGGTCATCGTGACTCGCCTGCAGTTGATGTTCTAACGCGGTCCAAGGACAGTGTGGCCGGGCGGATTGCAAAGGGCTGGGCGCCAGCCGCCTGACCCCCGGTGCCATGGGCTGCTCCGTGCACGAAAAGGTCGCACTTTGGGGGAAGACGATGCAATTTGGCGGTCTCCCAACCTCATAACCCACCCTCGCAATGGCTAAGATTCACGCAGACATCACCTCGACCATCGGCAACACCCCTCTCGTGCGCCTCAACCGCACGGCGGCCGCGCACGGCGCGTTGGCGGAGGTCATCCTCAAGCTCGAATTCTTCAACCCGCTCTCGAGTGTGAAGGACCGCATTGGGTTTTCGATGATCGATGACGCCCTCAAGTCGGGCAAGATCAACAGCAGCACCGTGCTCATCGAGCCGACGAGCGGAAACACGGGCATCGCCCTCGCGTTTGTCGCGGCGGCCAAGGGGCTCAAGCTTATCCTCACCATGCCGGAAACGATGTCGCTCGAGCGTCGCAAGCTGCTCAAGATTCTGGGCGCCCGCCTCGTCCTCACCGAGGGGACGAAGGGCATGAAGGGGGCGATTGCCAAGGCCGAGGAACTCGCCGCGAAGATCCCGAATAGCGTCATTCTCCAGCAGTTCGCCAACCCCTCCAATCCCGAGATCCACCGCAAGACGACTGCAGTGGAGATCTGGAACGACACCGACGGTACCGTCGATATCCTCGTCGCTGGCGTTGGCACGGGCGGCACCGTGACTGGCATCGGCGAGGTCCTCAAGGCCCGCAAGCCCTCCGTCAAGGTGGTCGTGGTTGAGCCCGACGCATCGCCCGTCCTCTCCGGCGGAACGCCCGGACCGCATAAACTGCAGGGCATCGGTGCCGGCTTCGTGCCCGCCGTGCTCAACACCAAGGTTTACGACGAGGTCATCCGGGTGAAGGAAGCCGACTCCGGTCCGGTCTCGAAGCAGGTCAATCAGCTCGACGGCATTCCCGTTGGCATCTCCTCCGGCGCGACCATTTGGGCCGCACTGCAGGTGGCCAAACGTCCGGAGAACGCCGGCAAGCGGATCGTCGTCATCATCCCTTCGGCCTGCGAGCGCTACCTATCCTCCTGGTTGTTCGCCGACATCAATGTCGAGAGCGACTCCATCGACGACCTGATCCGCGCGTCGTAATTTTGCCGGTCGCCTGGTCCAAGCCGGAGGGGCGCGCCCCGGGTGCGCCCCTCCGGTCGTGGGCCGCAGCGCCCAGGGTCCGGTCGCGGGCGTCAGCGGCCGGGCAGCTGCGCGATTATCGCTGCAGGGGGGGGCGGCGGCCCCTGAAGTAAACCCTATCCACCAACCTGTTCGGAGTTCTTATAGTCCGGGGGCGTCTGCCATAAGGATTGTGGACGGCCCGGCACCTGCTATTTTGGCCACCTTCCCCTGCTTAGCTCAACCCACACCCTATGAAATCTTGTCTACAAAATACCCTCAAGCGATTGACGCTGGGGGTTCTTTCGCTCGCGGCGGCCTCCTTGCTCACGGCCGCTGAGCCCAGGATCACTCCGGCCAAGGATCAAATCGGCTTCAGCATCGGCGACGATTACATGATCGCCAATTACACCCAGATCTCTGCGCTGCTGCAGAAGTGGGATGCGGAATCGGATCGTATGACCGTCGTCAGCATCGGCACGACCGAGGAAGGCCGCACGCAGTACATGGCGATCATCACGTCGCCGCAGAATCACGCCAAGCTCGAGACCTACCGCGACATGTCCACGAAGCTGGCCCGGGCCCGCCTCAGTGAGGACGAGGCGCGGAAGTTCTCGAAGGAAGGCAAGGCGATCGTCTGGATCGACGGTGGTCTCCATGCGACCGAGACGGTCAATGCGCAGGCGCTGACCGAGATGGTTTACCAGATGATTTCGAAGACGGACGAGGAAACGATGCGCTTTCTGGACGATGTCGTCCTCCTCATGCCGATTCCGAATCCGGACGGCGTCGAGCTCGTCGCCAACTGGTACATGCGGAATGCAGACCCCAAGGCCCGCACGCTGAATGCGCTCCCGCGCCTTTACCAGAAGTACATCGGCCACGACAACAACCGCGACTCCATCATGCACAACATGATCGAGACCGTGAACCAGAACAAGGTCCTCTACATCGACTGGAATCCGCAGATCATGCACAATGTGCACCAGACCGGTCCCGCCGGCCAGGTGATCTACATTCCGCCGTTCCGCGACCCGTTCAATTTCGATTTTGACGGCTACATTCCAATTGGCATCCAGGCGGTCTCGACCCACATGCACGCCCGCCTCGTCGAGCAGGGCATGGGTGGTTCGGCCATGCGCTCCGCGGCCCCGTACTCCACGTGGTTCAACGGTGGCATGCGCACCGCCGGCTACTTCCGCAACAACATCGGCATTCTGACCGAAGTCATTGGTGGCCCGACCCCGATGACCATTCCCCTCCTGCCCGACAAGCAGCTCCCGCGCGCCGACTGGCCGCTGCCCATCAAGCCGCGCCAGTTCCACTATCGCGACGCCATCCACTACATGATCGAGGTTGAGCGCGCGGTCCTCGACTACGCCTCCCGCAATCGCGAAAAGGTCCTCTACAACATCTACGCCATGGGCCGTCGCTCGATTGAGCGTGGCAGCAAGGACACCTGGAAGCTGACCCCGAAGCGCATCGACGCCCTCAAGGCCGCCGGTGCAGCCTCGGCTCAGGCGGCCGGTCCCCAAGCCATGGGCGGCGCTGCCGTCGTCGGTGGTGGCGGCCAAGCCGTCGATGGCGACCTTTACGCCAAGGTGATCGAGGATCCGGCCTTCCGTGATCCGCGCGGCTACATCATCTCGGCCGACCAGGACGACTACCCGACGGTCATCAAGTTCATCCAAGTGCTCCAAAAGGGCGGCATCGAGGTACACCGCGCCACGGCTTCCTTTACGGTTGCCGGCAAGACCTATCCGACCGGTTCGTACGTCGTGCAATCCGCCCAGGCTTTCCGCCCGGCGGTCATGGACACGTTCGAGGCTCAGGATCATCCGATGGACTTCGCCTATCCAGGCGGCCCACCGGTCCGCCCGTACGACATCACCGGCTGGACCGTCGCCCGCCAGATGGGCATCCAGTACGACCGGATCCTGGAGGGCTTCACCGGCCCCTTCCAGCCGATCGGCTTCGACCTCGAGAAGCCCGCCGCCGCGAACATCAGCGGCCCGGCCAATGCGGCCGGCTGGCTCGTCAGCCACAAGATCAATGATGCCTTCATCCTCACGAACCGCCTGCTCAAGGCCAACGCCGAGGTGTTCTGGCTCAAGCAGGAGCAGACAGTCGACGGCAAGGCGCTCGGCACTG
>CAMAXB010000055.1 GCA_945862035.1 Opitutus sp. GAS368 | reverse complement strand
AACTGGGGCGTCGAGCTGAGCAATCGGCTGAGTTCAGAGCGCTTCAAACTGCTCTACGACATCTACCACATGCAGATCATGGAGGGCGATGTGATCGCGACGATCAAGGCACACCACAGCCACTTCTCCCACTACCACACGGCGGGTGTTCCCGGCCGCGCCGAGATCGGCGACAATCAGGAACTTTTTTACCCGGCCATCATGCGCGCGATCGCGGATACCGGCTTCAAGGGCTTCGTTGCCCAGGAGTTCATCCCGAAGGGTCCCGATCCCCTCGCCTCGCTGCGCGACTCGGTGCGTATCTGCGATGTGTGAGTGGATTCGGGATTTTCGATTTTCGAATTTCGAATTTCGATTTTCCTGAGGGGAGCAGTGGCGGAAGCGCGCCGACTCCTGTCGGACGGTGCAACTGTCGCCGCCTTCGCGTCCTCGCCAGCGGCGCCCCGCTCCCGCCAGCCTCCTCCGAAATCGAAATTCAAAGTTCGGAAATCGAAAATCTCCTAGTGTTTGTTTGCCGTTGAGTGCGTCAGGCGATCGATCCAGGCGAGCGCGATCGCAGAGAAGACGAAGGTAACATGGATCACCACCTGCCAGAGGATGACCTTGTCGGTCAGGCCACCGGCATTAATAAAGGTCTTCAGTAGGTGGATGGACGAAATGCCGATGAGCGCCATGGCCAGCTTCACCTTGAGGACGCCTGCGTTCACGTGCGACAGCCACTCCGGCTGGTCGGGATGGCCCTGCAGGTTGAGGCGTGAGACGAAGGTTTCGTACCCGCCCACGATCACCATGATCAGCAGGTTGGCGATCATGACGACATCGATCAGGCCCAGCACGGTGAGCATGACGATCGTCTCGAGGTCCGTCACCGTGGACGGAACGGATGCGGGGGCCGCATGGCCCAGAACGGCGACCCCGATCAGATGCCACAGCTCGACCAGAAAGCGGTAGACGTAGACCACCTGGGCCACGATCAGGCCGATGTACAGGGGAGCCTGCAGCCACCGGCTGAGAAAGATGATGCGGCCGAGGGGGCGAAGAGACGATTCCATGGGAATGACCTGAGAAAACTGCCAGATGGCACGGTCAGGGCAAGCCCGCGGATGATCGCTCGGACAGCCGAGCGCGGATTTATAGGACCATCGGAATGTTAACCACAGATGAACACAGGTGGCACGGATCAAACCCGCCTGTCCGCTTCGAATCGGTATGAATCTGTGTCCATCTGTGGTTAAGACGGATCGCCCCTCGATTTATCATAGCCGCTCAGGGCTCGACCACGACCGGCAGGCCGACCCAGGCGAGATCGAGCAAGGCGCGGGCATCCCAGTTGGCGAGGCGGAAGCAGCCATGGGACTCCGTCCGGCCCACGTGTTCCGGGATCGGCGTACCGTGGATGCCATAGCCTGCCAGGCTAAGGCCGATCCAGGCGAGGCCTACGGGATTGTTTGGGCCCGGCGGGAGGATCAGCCGGCGGCCGAGCTCACGGCCCTCGTCGGACTCCGGAAATACGGCTGGGTCGAAGGTGTAGTTGGGGTCCGGCGCGATGACCGTGACCTTGAGTTCGCCGACCGGGCGCTTGTCGACCCGGCGGGCGATGCTCACCGGGAAGTGTGCGATCAAGCCGCCATCGGCGTCGTGTGCCTGCAGCGTGCGGGCCTCCAGTCGAATGTGGATCCGCGCCGCCTTGATGTTGCGAAAGACCCGCTCAATCGCCGGCACGGTGATGGTCGTCTTGGACGTAACGGCGGACCAATCGACCTCGGGGTTCATCCTCTTCACCAAATTCGGATGGGCGTGGTAGCGCTCGGCGATAGCCTCCAGCGCAGTTTCAAAGGCAAGCGCGCTCTGCTCGGACTTGCCCAGCCAGGTCGCGCTCACCGGCTGCAGCGCCGCAAGGTCCTCCGCCGAGAGGGACCGGACGAAGAACGCCGGTGCCGTCAGCTGGAGAAGCGCAAGCGTCGCGGTGTCGAGACGGCCGTTCGGCTCGAGGCCATTCGCCAACTGGAAGACGCGGAGCGCGGCGCCGGTCTGCGCGCCGCCCACCCCATCGATGGGCCCGCAGGAGAAGCCGCGGCGGGAGAGCTCGATTTGCGCCTCCAGCCAGGACTCGACCGGACGCGCGTTAGGGTCCACAACGCCCTCCTCTGCCGCTGGCTCAGAGGGTAATTCGACGACTGCCGGGGTGAAGACAACGAACGGCGCAGGGTCAGTCTGCACGGCGAACGCGGACGCGGCGGCGAATGCGAGTAGCCCGCACAAAATCGGGAGGAGACGTCCTTTCACGAAGCGGCGGCCGTCCGGGCCTGATGGAGAGCAACCACGAACTTCTTGAGGCGTTCGGTATCCTTGACGCCCGGCGCGGCCTCCACGCCACTGTTGACGTCAACAAACTTGGCGCCGCTGCGGGTTAGCGCATCCGCGATATTCTCGGGATTGAGTCCCCCTGCGAGGATCCAAACATGTTTGGGTTGAGCGGCCTGCTGCCGGGCAAACTTGCCCCAATCGCCTGACTTGCCCGAACCGCCAAAGCCGGCGTGAAAGGTATCGATCAGGAAATAGCGAGCGAACGGCAGCCACCGCGGGTCCGCGTCGACCTCCGGCGGAAGCTTGGGGGCCAGCCAGAGCCGGTCTACTCCGACCGTCTTGGACCAAGCCACCACCTCGGTCAGGGGCCGGTCATGACGGAAGTGGACCTGAAAAAAATCGAACTTAAGCGCGACCGCCTCAGCCAGTACCGCAGGGGTGGGCTCGACAAAGACGGCGACTTTGCGTCGTGCAGGCAGGCGCGGAGCCATGGCCGCGTACTGGGCCAGCGTGACGCGGCGGGGCGACTCCGGATGGAAGATGAAGCCGAGGCAGTCCGCCCCGACCTTGTCGGCCAGCTCGGCGTCAATCAGCGACGTCAGCCCGCACACCTTGAAGCGTATCCCATCGATCATCCCCGCGAATGAAGCCAATCCTGCGCCGTACGCCAGCATCCTTTCCGCCGGGAAAACCGAGCAAATCGGGCTCCGAAGGCCCCAAGGGCGGCAACCGGCCTGAAACCCCTTCATCGAGCCGCCTTGGCAAAGCGGTTGTCGGGAGGCGGATTGACTTCGGCTGTCGCCCGAACTGCCCGCAAATCACGCGAATCCCCACCAATCAACCCACGGAAAATCGGCCCCTGCAAGCCGCATGCTGATCCTGAACTGTCCTTGCCCGGATTCGCGCCGATTCGCGTGATTCGCGGGCGGATCCGGGGGCGATCCTCAGAACGCGTTCACTGAGGCAATCACGTGATCGACCTGCGCGTCGGTGAGTTCGGGGAAGATGGGCAGGCTCACACAGTTCGCCGCGGCCTTTTCGGCCACCGGAAGGGAGCCTTCCCCGTAGCCGAGAGAGGCGTAGCATTTCTGGCGGTGCAGGGGCACGGGGTAGATCAGGTCCGTGCCGACCTCGTGCTTGGCGAGGTGCTCACGCAGGGCATCGCGCCGCGGGTGGCGGATCGTGAACTGGTGAAAGACGCTCTTTCCGTAGGCCGGCTGCTCGGGCAGGCGAACATCGGCGAGGCGGATGCCCGCTAGGTAGCGGGCGGCGACCGTCTGACGGCGGGCGGTCCAGGTCGCGAGATGCGGGAGTTTAACGTTGAGCAACGCACCCTGGAAGCCATCCATCCGGAAATTGCCGCCGATGATGTCGTGGGAGTACCGACGATCCGAGCCGTGCACGCGGATGTGCCGGGCCTGGGTGTGCACGGCCTCATCCTTCGCGACCAGCGCGCCCCCCTCGCCACACCCGCCGAGGTTTTTGGTGGGGTAAAAGCTGAACGTACCGGCGTCGCCAAAGGTACCGACGGGCTGGCCCTTGAAACTCGCGCCGACCGCCTGCGCGCAGTCCTCGATCAGGAACAGTCCGTGCTTCTTCGCGATCGCGGCCAGTTCATCGATACGGGCGGGCTGACCAAAGAGGTGGACCGCGATGATGCCCTTGGTCTTCGGCGTGATGGCAGCCTCGACCTTGGCGGGATCGAGATTGAACGTACCCTCCTCGACGTCGACAAAGCGCGGGCTCGCGCCGACATAGCTGACACCCCAGACCGTTGAAATGAAGGTGAACGGCGGGGCAATGACTTCGTCCCCCGGGCCCCAGCCCGCAATCATCGCCGCAATGTGCAGGGGCGAGGTGCCGCTATTGAGCGCGAGCGCCCGCGGAAAGCCCAGAGTGCGAGCAAAGGCCTTTTCGAAGTCCTCCACGTCCTTGCCCAGACAGAAGCGATTAGCGTCGTAGGTCGCCGTGAGCGCGGCCAGCGCCTCGTCGCGGATTGCCTTGTGCTGGAGCGAGAGATCGAGAAACGGAACTTTCATGACAGACGCCACGAAAGACATGAACGCCCCGAAAACCAACCCCATTTCTCCTCCCATCTCGAACCATCAAGTAACCTATTGGGTTACACGATGGCCGCCGTCTTTCGCGCTGGGATCGGGCAGAGTGTAACCCAATAGGTTACTTGATGGCTGGGTGGAAATTGATCGCCGGGCGGAGATCGACGGGCGGGCGGGCGGCGCTCGCCCTTGACCCGGAAACTGCAATGTGTCACATTGGACACATTAATGAAGACGATCTCAATCCGCGAACTCCACACCCGGACTGGGCACCACGTCCGGAGCGCAACCCGTCAGCCGGTCGCGGTCACTGACCGGGGCGAGACCATTGCCATTCTGCAGCCCGCCACCGCGGCCCACCTTGTAGGCAAGCCGTTTCCGAAAAGGGACCGGACGCAGATGCCGGCCATCGCGGTCGATTCCGGTGACCTGATTTCAACGGATCGCGACGAGCGATGATCTATTTCGACAGCGCCTACATTGCGAAATGCTACCTCCGCGAGCCGGGCAGCGATGCCGTGCTCGATCTAGCTGAGTCGAGCCCCGGCCGGGCTGCGCTGATCCTTTCCCTCACGGAAGTTCAGTCCGTTTTTCACCGGCATCTACGGGAGCGCCGCCTCGACCCCGCTGCCTACCGAACGCTCAGCCGCCGCTTCGAGCAGGATCAAGCGAATGGCCATTGGCATTGGCTGCCGCTCACGGAGTCGCTCGTTCGCCACGCCCACGCGAGACTGCAGACCCTGCCGTCCGATCTCCCATTGCGATCCGCGGACTGCCTTCATCTCTGCGCGGCAGCCGAGGCGGGATTCAAGGAAATCCACTCAAATGACCTTCATCTTCTGGGTGCGGCGGCGCACTTTGGGCTGCGCGCCGTCAATGTGATCCGAGCGTCTCTCTGACGCCCGGACCTGACCTCATCAACCGCGGATTTTCCGGGAAAGCTTCGCCACCAGCGCGTCGACGAGCGGGTCGAGGCCGGGCTCTTTGGCGACGAAGTCGACGGGCAGGCCGGCCTCCTTCATCGTGGCGCTGGTCTGCGCGCCGATGCTGCCGAGGAGGGGCTTTTTCGCATTCGCGGAAAGACCGAGGGCGGCCGCCTGATCCACGTACGCCTGGGCGGCGGACGAACTGGCGAAGAGGACGGCGTCGGCGCCCTTTAGGCGGAAATCCTCCGCGGCCGGCTCGGCCGTCAGGTCGGTCTTTTCCGTGCGATAGAGCGGCAACTGGTCGACGATGGCGCCGGCGGCCTCGAGCTTCTGCACAAGGACGTCCCGGTTGAGATTGCCCGTCACAACCACCACCTTGGCGCTGTCAAGGCTCTCGGTCGCAACCAGCGCGTCAGCGAGGGCATCCGCGGTGGCGAGCTTCGGCACGCACTCGACCTTCAGGTGAAACTTCTCGATTTCGCGGCGGGTGGCATCGCCCACGCAGGCAAAGCGCAGCATGCCGAGGTTGCGGACCTCATCGTAAGCCTTGAAGAAGTAGGCGAAGAACGCGCGCACGCCGTTACTACTGGTGAAGACAATCCAGTCGTAGCTGCCGAGCTCGGTGAAAATGTCGACGAGCTCTTCGCGGGCGACTTCGGGCACGATACGGATGAGCGGGAGCTCGATCACCTCGGCGCCGAGCGCCTCCAGCTTGTCGCGGAGATCGCTGGCCTGCTCGCGCGTGCGCGTGATCGCGACGCGGCGGCCGAAGAGAGGGAGCTGTTCGAACCAGTCGATCTGCTCATGCTGCCTCACGACCTCACCCACAATCACAATGGCCGGTGCGGCCAGCCCGGCATGCACCACCTCGTCGGCTAGGGTCGCCGCGGTGCCGGTCACGCTGCGCTGACGTCCGAGCGACGCCCACTGGACGGCCGCCGCCGGGGTCGAAGCAGGGAGCCCGCCGGCGACCAGTTCAGAGAGGATATGGCGCAGATGGCCCATGCCCATGTAGATCGCGAGCGTGGCGTTCTTGAGGGCGCCGTAGGCCCGCCAGTCCACCTGGAGCTCGTGCTTCTTGGGATCCTCATGGCCCGTCAGGAAAATCAGGGAGGAACTCGTGTTCCGATGCGTCAGCGGGATGCCGGCGTAGGCACCCGCCGCGAGGGCGGCCGTCACGCCCGGCACGACCTCAAAGCGTACGCCGCCCTTGGCCAGCGTACGGGCCTCCTCGCCGCCCCGACCGAAAACAAACGGATCGCCGCCCTTCAGGCGGACGACCACCTTGCCGGCCTTGGCGTGACGCACGAGCAGCGCCTCAATCTCCTCCTGCGGAACGGAGTGCCGGCCCGCCTGCTTGCCCACGTAGAGCACCTCGCAGCCAACTTTGCACCAGGCCACCAACTCTGGATGCACGAGGTAGTCGTACACGAGGACGTCCGCCCGCGAAATGAGTTCCTTGGCGCGGAACGTGACGAGGCCGAGGTCACCAGGACCCGCACCGACGAGATAAACGATTCCGGGAGAGGACATGAGGGGAAGGAGCGAGTAGCGAGTGGTGGGTAGCGAGTAGATACGAACCCCAAATGCTCGCTCCTCGCTACCCGCTACTCGCTACTCAAGTTTGAATCCTAAATACAGCAGCGTCTTGTGCGCGAACTCGGCGGGGGCGTCGAAATCGGCGGGGGCGAGCGGGAGGCTGCGGAGGCCGACTTCCTCGTGGAAGAACCAGAGGGTGTCGGACGTGGCGTGGGCCGCGAACGCCGTCTGGCAGCCGCTGCCGAGCGCAGTCTGGAAGGCGCGTTCCAAGCCTACCCGGCGGGCGGTGGGGGCGTCGAAGGCGGCGGCGAAGCGCGCCTCCTCCCCTGCCCGGCCCTGAATCGCCACGGCGGCCTGGCCGACCGCCGGGACCATGTGACCGAACTCGAGGGCGTGGAAGCTCACCCCCGGCCATGAACCGATGCCGAGCCGCGCCAGGCCGGCCGCGGCGAGGATGCTGGCGTCGGCCACGCCATCCGTGCCGATCTTCCGCAGGCGGGTGTCGACGTTGCCGCGGATCTCGGTGAAGACCGCGTCCGGAAAGAGCCGCCTGATCTGCAGCCGGCGCCGAGGGCTGCCCGTGGCAATCGTGCGCGGCGTTTCAACACCCGCGCGCAGCACGAGCATGTCGCGAGCATCGGCCCGCGGGAGATAGCCTACAATGGACAATCCCGGCGGCATGGTGCCGGGAAGGTCCTTGGTGCTGTGCACGGCGAGGTCGGCTTCGCCGCGGGACAGCGCCGCCTCGAGCTCGCTGGTGAAAAGGCCCTTGCCGCCTTGCTTTTCGAGGGACCACTCGGTCTGACGGTCCCCGGTGGTGACGATCGTCAGCAGCTCCGTCTCCACGCCGAACGCCTCGCTCAGCCGCGCAGCCACCAGGGTGGTCTGAGCGAGCGCTAGCGGGCTCTTGCGCGTGGCGAGGATGATCTTTTTCAAAGTAGTGGGTAGCGAGTAGCGGGTAGCGAGTAGCTCGAACCTGTCACCGCATGCTCGCTCCTCACCCTCGCTCCTCGCTACTTTTCAGCAATCAGTACGAAGCCTGGACGCCCTTGATGTTCTTTTTGGCCATCCACGGCATCATGCTGCGGAGGGAGGTACCCGTCTTCTCGATCGGGTGCTTTTCCCCGGCCTTGAGCAGCTTGTTGTAATTCTTGAGGCCACCCTTGTGCTCCTTGACCCATTCCTTGGTGAACTGGCCGGACTGGATCTCCTTCAGGATCTTCTTCATCTCGGCCTTGGTGTTCTTGTTGATCACGCGCGGGCCGCGGGTGATGTCACCGTACTTGGCGGTCTCGGAGATCGAGAAGCGCATGCCGGCGATGCCAGACTCGTACATGAGGTCACAGATGAGCTTCAGCTCGTGGAGGCACTCGAAGTAGGCCATCTCGGGCTGGTAGCCCGCCTCGACGAGGGTCTCGAAGCCGGCCTGGACGAGCGCGGAGGCGCCGCCGCAGAGCACGGCCTGCTCGCCGAAGAGATCGGTCTCGGTCTCTTCCTTGAAGGACGTCTGGAGGACGCCGGCGCGGGTCGAGCCAATGCCCTTGGCCCAGCCGAGGGCGACGGACTTGGCGGTCTTGGCGCTGCCCGGAGCGACGGCGATCAGGGCCGGCATGCCCTTGCCCTCGGCGTAAAGGCGGCGGACCATGTGGCCCGGGCCCTTCGGGGCGACCATGATGCAATCAACACCCTTGGGCAGCTTGATCAGGCCGAAGTGGATCGCGAGACCATGGGAGAAGAGGAGGGTCTTGCCCTTGACGAGATTCGGGAGGATCGAGGACTCGTAGACATCGGCCTGCTTCATGTCGGGGAGACCGACCATGATGACATCGGCGCGGCGGACCGCCTCACCCGTCTCGACGACCTCAAAGCCGTGCGACTCGGCGACGGCCTTGGACTTGGAACCCTCGTAGAGGCCAATGATGACCTTGACGCCGGAGTCCTTCAGATTGAGGGCGTGCGCGTGGCCCTGGGAACCATAGCCGAGGACGGCGACGGTCTTGTTCTTGAACACGCCGAGATCGGCGTCCTTATCGGTGTATACTTTGGCGGGCATGGTAAAAGTGGTCTTGGGTGGGATCGGGTTGGGTTTGGAAGAATCAGCGTTTGAGGGCGAGCTGGCCGGTCCGGGCGAGCTCGAGGATACCGAAAGGCTCGATCAGATTGATGAAGGCGCCCACCTTGCCCTCGTCGCCGGTCACCTCAATGATGACGGATTCGGTGGACACGTTGACGATCTTCGCGCGGAAGATGTCGCAGATCTGCATGATCTCCGAGCGCGTGCGGGTGTCGGCCTTGACCTTGAGCAGCACGAGCTCGCGGACGACCGCCATGCCCTCCTTGAAGTCAACCACCTCGACGACGTTGACCAGCTTGACCAGCTGCTTGACCGCGAGGTTCAGCGCGGATTCGTCGCCCTTGAGGACGACGGTGATCCGCGACAGCGACGGGTCATGGGTGGGGGCGACGTTGAGGGAATCGATGTTGAAGCCGCGGCCGGAAAACATCCCGGAAACGCGCGCCAAAACGCCGAACTTGTTCTCAACGAGGACGGAGATCGTGTGTCGCATGGGTGGTGGTTGAAAGGAGGGAAAATCGACGGTCTCGTCTGGACGGCGAGGGACTCGAACCCCCGACCCTCTCGGTGTAAACGAGATGCTCTAACCAACTGAGCTAGCCGTCCAAGGCGAGGGAAGAGTCAAGCGGGCGGCCTGCGGGGCTGACAAGGCTATAGTGGGGGCGGAAAATTGGGCGCTGGCGGTTGGAAGTTGGGAGTTTAACGGCGGAGGGCGAAGGAAGGGGAAATGTCCGCGGAGCCGCAAAAACGAATATCCCCCGCTTAACGCCTCCCGCCTTCAACCCCGGTCTTCAGACCGCAGCCGCGGCGGCCTTGGGCCGGAGCAGGCCCTCGCGGGCCATGAGCTCGGCATTCTGCACCGCGTTGAGGGCGGCGCCCTTCCACAGGTTGTCGCCGCTGACCCAAAAGGCCAGGCCGTTGTCCAAGGCGGTGTCGATGCGCAGGCGACCCACGCCGCACTTCACCTTTTCGGCGAAGTCGAGGGGCGTGGGGTACTTGGATTGCGCCGGGTCGTCGACGAGCACCGCGCCGGGGAAGGCGGCGATCGCGGCCCGGGCCTGCTCGAGGTTCACCGGGCGCTCAAATTCGGCGCTGACCGCAACTGAGTGGGCGCGGACCACGGGGACGCGGACGCAGGTCGCGGAGACCTTGAGGTTTGGGAGGCCCATGATCTTGCGGCTTTCCTGGGCCATCTTGGACTCCTCGCCGGTGTAGCCGTCGGGGCCGAAGGTATCCACCTGGGGGATGCAGTTGAAGGCGATCTGGTACGGGTAAACCTTGCGCGGGACGGGCTTGCCCTCGACGAGGGCGTGAATCTGGTCGTCGAGCTCACGCACCGCCTCGGCGCCGGTGCCGGAGACGGACTGGTAGGTCGAGACGAAGATGCGCTTCACGCCAAAGAGCTGGTGCAGGGGCCAGAGGCCCATGAGCATGACGGCAGTGGAGCAATTGGGGTTCGCGATGATGCCGCCGTGGTGGCGGAGCTGCTCCGGATTGATCTCCGGGATCACCAGCGGGACCTTGGGGTCCTGACGCAGGGCGGAGCTCTTATCGATCACCAGGCAGCCGGCCTTGACCGCATCGGCGGCGAGCGCGCGGGTGACGGAACCGCCGGCCGCGAAGAAGGCGACATCGACATCGGCAAACACGCCGGGCTTGGCCTCCTCAATCACCAGTTTCCGGCCCTGAAACTCCACGACCTTGCCGGCCGAGCGGGCCGAGGCGAACAGCCGCAGGCGACTGATCGGGAAATTCCGCTCATGCATCAGGCGCACAAGCTCTTGACCGACAGCGCCTGTGGCGCCGACGATACCGACAACATACTGGTTATTGTTCACGATGGAGACTCCTTGGGAATTGTTCATGCAAACGTGCGTCCGTCTCGGCATCAAGCCCGCAGACCGGGTTCTGCTTGTGCGCATCAGCACACAAACCCTGCAATTTTATCGCAACACCCTGCCGGTGAAGAGTTACGTCATCTCCACCTCGCTCCGGCCGCCGTCCAACGTGAAGGACTCACAGGGCACACCGACCGGGTTGCACACCATCGCCGAGCGCATCGGCGCCGGGCAGCCGCCCGGCATGGTCTTCAAGTCGCGTGTCCCAACCGGCCGCCACTTTTCCGAGTATGGCGACGAGGAAAACGCGCGCAGCAATCTCATCACCACCCGGATCCTCTGGCTCCGCGGGCTGGAGGAAGGGGTGAACGCCGGCGGCAATGTGGACAGCTACGCGCGCTACATCTACGTCCACGGAACCAATCACGAGGATGAGCTCGGCCAGCCCCAAAGTGGTGGGTGCGTCCTGGTCGAGGCCAGAGACCTGATCGAGCTCTACGACGAGGTCCGCGTCGGCGACCAGGTGATGATCACGGAATGAGGATTTTCGAATTTCGAATTTTCGAATTTTGATTTCATGCCTGCCGGACCGAATCCAAGCCGACCGGGCGCCACCGAGCAGTCTCTGCTCGATTCCGAAATCGAAATTCCAAAATCGAAATTCGAAAATCCTCAGGGTCCCGCGTAGCGGTTGGTGTCGTTGGAGCCGTCGGCCACAACTTCCACGTGGGTGCCGGTACGGATGAGCCGCACGCGCTCGCCCCCGAGGAAGGGAGGATTGTTTTCCTGCACGACCGTGACGGTGCTGCCATCGTCAAGGCGGACCTCGACCTCTTGACCTTCGACGCGCGTCACCAGGGTTTCGATCGCGCGACCCGCGATCTCGCCAACGACCGAGCCGGCGGCCCCGGCAATGGCCGCGGCGGGATTCTGACCGGTGGCGACGGCGCGACCCAGGGATGAGCCGGCGCGGGCGCCCGCGGACGTCCGCACGCCGGGGTCACGCTCGATGATAACGGCGCGCACGCTATTCACCGTGCCGAGTTCGTTGGTGCGAGCCTGATTGACCTGACCGGGGCGATACACCGGCAAGGTACGGGACGAGGCGCAGCCCACGGCGGCCGCAGCGATCAGAACAATCAGTCCGGCGCGCAGACCGAGCGAGGCAAGTTGGCTTAAATTCATGGGACCAGGAGAGTCGAAGCGAGGACGAGTCGCATCCTGCGACAGGACCGAGCGTGGGAAGGTTCCCCTGCTGCGTCAAAACCGGAAAGCAATCAGGCCCGGTTTGAACCGAACAGCAAGCGGAGGGAGTTGAGGCAGACGAGGACCGTGCTGCCCTCATGGGCGGCGACGCCCAGGGCGAGCGGGACCACGCCGAACACGGAGGCGATGGCCATGACGATCACGACGCCGAGGGAAATCGTCAGATTTTGCCGGATCACCGAACGGGCCCGGCGGCTCAGCCGCAGCGCGGACAGCACGTTCTCAATGCGGTCGTGCATCAGGATGACCTCCGCCTGTTCCAAAGCGGCATCACTGCCGCGGGCGCCCATGGCGACACTCACGTCCGCCGCGGCGAGGCTCGGCGCGTCGTTTACCCCATCACCGACCATGGCAACCTTGGCGCCCCCCGCGCGCAGTTCCTGGATCGCCGCGACCTTCTGCTCGGGGCTGAGGCCGGCGCGAACTTCCTCCACCCCGAGCTCACGCGCCACCGACTCGGCGGTTTGGCGGCGGTCGCCGGTCAGCATGACGCTGCGGATGCCCTCCTTCTTGAGCTGGGCCAGCACAGCGCGGGATTCCCGGCGGAGTTCGTCCTTGAGCAGGACCCGGCCGACGAGGTCGCGGCCGACCACCCAGACCTCGGCGAGCTCGGCGGCGGCCGAGGGAAGGGTCCTGGCCCATTCCGCAAGCGGCCCCTGTTCGAGCAGTTCGCGGCGACCGAGCATGACCTGCGCATCCCCCACTCGGCCGCGCACGCCCTTCCCGGTGAGCGACTGAAATTCAACGAGGTCGGGCGCGCG
>CAMAXB010000054.1 GCA_945862035.1 Opitutus sp. GAS368 | reverse complement strand
ATTTCGTCGGGGAGGGGCGCATCGGATCCAAGGAGCGACCAGATCCTTGAGGCCTCGACCAGCGCCAGCCACGAACCGCGCGGATCGGCCCAGAGGTCGAGGGTGCCGTCGCCGCCGTGATAGCCGCGCGGGGCAAGCAGGGCGATCAGTTGATGGGCGTCGACCGGCAACTCGTCGATTCGGTCGGCATACCCGGCGTAGGTGGGCGTGAACCAGTAGGGGAATCCGGTCGTCAGTTGGCCCAGCGTCTCGCCAAAGTGGCGTCGGGCAATTGCGGGGCCGCCTTCGCCCGCCCCGTTGACGCAGACGAGGGCAAAGCGTTCGTCCTCGGCGGCGGCCCAAAGTGCCGCCTTGCCGGTGCGGGAGTGGCCGATCAGCGCAACCCGTTTCGCGTCGAGATCCGGATCCGTCGCCAGATAGTCGAGCGCGCGAGATCCGGCCCAGCCCCACGCGGCGAGCGTGGCCCACGTGAAGGCGGCGGCCTGCGGGTGATTGCGCCGGTAAAACTGACGGACTCCGCTGGTCGCACCGGGCTGGTCGGGGTCCACCTCGGCGGCGACATTCACGGCTGCGATGGCATAGCCGCGTGCGATCACATCCTCCGCCGGCCAGAACGGCATCCTGATCCGCCGGGTGGGGTCCGTGTTTTCCAGACCACGGTGATTGAGCTGGAGAAACACCGGGGCGGGACCGTCGCGCCGGTTGGGGATGAACAGCGTAACGTGGAACGTAAACGATTCGCCACCGAGGGAGAACCGCGCCGCGACCCGCTTGCGGGTGGCGGCACCGTCCATCGCCTGCGGATCCGTTTCGATCACGTCGAATGTGAGGTTCTCGGGTCGGGGCGGGGACACGCCGAAGACTTCCTGACGGAAAATCCGGAGCAGCTCGCCGCGCCGACGGGTCCAGTCGGCCGGTGTGGCGGCGCGACCGTTCCCGGCGGGATCGAGCAGGGGCGGCAGGGTCCACGCCGGCACCTTGGCTTCATCGAAATTGCTCTCTGGCCGGTTTCTAGCCGCGGTGTCGATCGTGGCGGCAGGAATCACCCAGCGGCTCTTCTGCTCGAAGGCGGAGAAGTCCGGCGCGGCCTCACGGGCGCGCAGGGAAGGGAGCAGCAGGAGCGGCGCGAGGCAGACAAGCGGGAGGCTTTTCATGGCGGAGGGCGGCACGGTGCCCCGCGGGCGCGGGTCCGGCTGATCGCTCCTGGCAGCGCGGTCGCCGCGCGAACGCGGCGACCGCAGGACCGAGTTGCGACTACGGGCTGCCGATCTTCTTGGGCGGACGAACGAAGTGGACGATGAGCGCGAGCGTGAAGAAGGCGGCGACCACGCCGACGCCAATCCACTTGGCGCTGCTCCAAATCGCCCAACTGGCGCCGATGCCGGTCAGCACCAGCGTACCAATCATCAGGGCATTGACGGCCAATCGCGGGCCGCCGCGCAGGATCTCGCCCCCCATCAGTGCCTTGTTGTTCATCATCAGGAAGAAGGTGAAGTAGGCGATCGGGAGTAGCGTCATGGCAAATACGCTGGTCGGCACGGCGAGCCAGAACTGGGTGCGACCGCTCCAGATGAACGGCCCGAGCACGCCAATGCTTGAAACCATGCACCCCAGGCGGTGGGGCCAGCCGTGCTGCGGCAGGTTGAAGATTTCGCAGATGGTGAACCCGCTGATCAGCATGAGCATGATGATCGTCGACAAGGCCATGCCGAGGACTCCAGCGCCGAAGACATAGTGCGCCACGGTCTTCCCCGTGAGGCGCTCGAGGGCGGAGGCAAGATGGAAGGCGTCACGACGGACCAGCATCGCGGCCATCTGCTTGTCCCCGGCAGGGAGCGCCGCGGCGGCCGTGACACGGGTCTCGGCGGGCAGGGCGTTGTAGGCCTCGACGCCGAGTTCGGCGCGCAGGCGGCCGTCGAGCAGCTGATTGTACTGGCCGATCAATCCGGCGGGCGCAGTTCCCTCGATCACGCCTGACTGCGGCTTGATGTGAAACTGTGAGGCGGCGGCGATCACGACACAGCTCGTGGCGAGCACGAACGGAATCAGCAGGCCAGTGCTAAGATCGAAGATGGCGAGGCCCCGGGATTCCTTGTCCCAACCCTTCTTGAGGATGGAGTAGGGCAGGAGGAAGGTCATGTTGATGCCGACCGCCGTGGCGGCGGCGGTGATCATGATGTTGCGCTGGTCATTCACGATCAGCTGCGTCCAATGCGAGGCGTACGCGCCCGTGGCAGCGAGCGCCTCGTTGAAGGTGGCGGCAGGCGCACTGAGCAGGCTGATGTCGGGGATGAACCCGGCGAGGACCGCACTCCAGTCGAGTCCTTCCGTGCTGGTCGCGAGCTTGAGGACGACCCCGAAGAAGCAGATGACCACCATCGCCACCATGAACTTGAGGATCAGTTCGAATGCCTTCACCCCCTTGCTGCCGGTGTCATAGAGCCAGACAACCCCGATCGAAAGTCCCAGGAGGCCGGCGCAAACGAGCACCTTGGCGCCGGTGTCGCCAAACGAGACCGTAAGTCCGGGTGCGATATTCTGCAGGATTGCGGCGGTCGCGAGGGAGAACTGCGGCAGACACCACACGATGTTCGCCAGCAAGGTGGCGATGGCCCAGCCCCAGGCGAGGACGGGATTGATGTGATCCTTGATTGCCTGGAACGGGCGTTTGCCTGTCGAAAGCGTCACATAGGTGATCGACCCCAGCATCACCACGCCCATCCCCATCGCTAGGACCTGGAGCCAGAGGAGACTGTACCCGCCAATGACGCCGAGATAGAGGCTGCCGGCGAGCGAACCGCCCCCGAGCGTGATGGCTCCCTGCAACCAGCCTGGACCGGAACACCTGATGTAGGCACCGAGGGTGGCGAGCGATCCGCGCGTGCGGGCCTCGCGCAGGATTTCTTTGTCAGCATTCACTCTTTCCGGACTTTTTTTCATGGGGTTTGAATCAAGGATGGGGATGAAGCAGGCGTGCCGCGGTGGTTCGAGGCAGAGGAAAACTCCGAACGTGATTGATCGGAATCATGAGTACAAACAGGTCGTGTGGGGGTGGCGACTGGAGCGAGCACGAAGGCCCGCTGGCAAGGGTGAGGCCGATGGAGTTTCAGCCTTTGGATTGGCGGTGGGAAGGCAGAAGCATCTCAGGGGCGGATTAATAGGCATTACCCGAGGGAAACGCTGACGTGCAAGGATTTGCTGGCAAAACATGTCGATGGACGCACGCTGGGGGTGCATGCGTACACTCGTCACTGGTGGTGCGGGCTTTCTCGGCTCCCATTTATGCGACCGGCTGATTCAGGGCGGTCACGAGGTGATCTGCCTGGATAATTTCTTCACCGGCCGGAAAAGCAACATCGAGCACCTGCTCAGCAACTCGTCCTTCGAGCTCGTGCGACACGATGTGATCGACCCGTTTAAGTTCGAGGTCGATCAGATCTACAACCTCGCCTGTCCCGCGTCGCCGCCCCATTACCAGTTCAATCCGATCAAGACGACGAAGACATCCGTCATGGGTGCGATCAACTGCCTGGGCCTGGCCAAGCGGGTGAAGGCCCGGGTGTTTCAGGCGAGCACCAGCGAAGTGTATGGCGACCCCGCCATCCACCCCCAGCCGGAATCGTACTGGGGCAACGTGAACCCGATCGGCAAACGTTCCTGCTATGACGAGGGCAAGCGGGTCGCCGAGACCCTTTTCTTCGACTATCACCGGGAGAACGGGGTCGATATTCGCATCGTCCGCATCTTTAACACGTACGGTCCGCGTATGCACCCGAACGACGGGCGGGTGGTCTCCAATTTCATCGTCCAGGCGCTGAAAGGGGAGGACATCACGATTTACGGCGATGGCACCCAGACCCGCTCCTTCTGCTATGTCGACGACCTGATCGAGGGCTTCCTCCGTCTCATGAACCAGACCGAGACGGTGGGTCCGGTCAACATCGGCAACCCCGGTGAGTTCACCATGCTGCAACTGGCCGAACTGACCCTCAAGCTGGTCGGCGGAAAGTCGAGGATCGTTCACCGGCCCCTGCCCGCCGATGACCCGAGGCAGCGTCGGCCCGATATCACCCTGGCGCGCAAGCATCTCAAGTGGGAACCCACGATTGCCCTCGAGGAAGGTCTGCAGCGGACCATCGCCTACTTCCGGACCCAGATTTGATCCTCGCGGGGGCCGCGACACCCTGTCGCAGCCTGTCCGGAGTGCGGTGCCGTCGCGCGCCGCGAATAGACGCCCGGGTTGGGCCAGGCCGATCGGCCCGTCCGCCAGTTTTGAGAGGTAAAACGGGCCGGATCCCGCTGGCATTTGTCGTTTGCCATACGCATGGCCCGCCCTACGCTTTGCCTCCTTCATGCTCTCTTTTCTCTTCAAACGCCTCGCCGGCCGGCATTATCGCAAGTTCCTCGAGGCGAGTCGCCCCGTGGTTGCCCGCATCAACGAGCTGGAGAAGTCGTATCAGTCGTTGACGGACGATCAGCTGCGCGCGAAGACCGATGAATTCCGGGCCCGCGTCAAACAGGGGGAAACGCTGGATCAGATCCTGCCCGAGGCCTTCGCCACGGTGAAAAATGCGGCCCGTCGCATGTGTGGGCAGGCGATCATGGTCAATGAGCACGAGCTGACCTGGGACATGGTCCATTTTGATGTCCAGCTGATCGGCGGCCTCGCCATTCACCAGGGCAAGATCGCGGAAATGGCCACCGGCGAGGGCAAGACGCTCGTGTCGACGCTGCCGCTTTATCTGAACGCGCTGAATGGCCGCAATGCGCAGCTGGTCACGGTCAACGATTACCTCGCCCGACGCGACTCCGAGTGGATGGGGCACCTCTACCGCTTCCTCGGGCTGTCCGTCGGCTGCATTCAGCAGCAGATGCCATCCGACCTGCGGCGCGAGATGTACGGGCGCGACATCACCTACGGCACGGCGTCGGAATTTGGCTTCGACTACCTCCGCGACAATGGCATGGCCACGCGCAAGGACGACCAGGTGCAGCGCGATCACTGGTACTGCATCGTGGACGAGATCGACTCCATCCTGGTCGACGAGGCCCGCACGCCGCTCATCATTTCCGGGCCCGCGCCGATCGAGCGCGAGCAGCCGTTCACCCGGCTCAAGCCCGGCGTCGAGCGCCTCGTCAATGATCAGACGCGCCTGTGCAACCGCCTCGTGGGCGAGGCCAAGGAGCTGCTCGAGAAGGCCGGCGTGACCGCGGACGACCGCGCGGCCGCCTATCGCAGGCTGCTGCAGGTCAAGATCGGCCACCCCAGCAACAAGCTGCTGCTCCGCCTCATGGAAAATGGCGAGTGGCGCAAGGGTCTCGACAAGCTCGAGACCGAGCTCAACTCCGACCTGCAAAAGGAGGAACTCTACCGGATCAAGGAACAGCTCTACTTCTCGATCGACGAGCGGCAGCATCAGGCCGACCTCTCCGAAATGGGCCGCAGCAAGCTTCGCCCCGACAGCCGTGACGCCTTCGTGCTGCCCGACCTCGCGACGGAGTTTTCCGACCTCGAGAAGGACACCGCCTTCACCCCTGAGCAGCGCGAGGAACGCAAGCTCGCCGCCCAGCAGCGCTACGCGGCCATCTCCGAGGAAATCCACTCCATCTCCCAGTTGCTTCGCGCCTATTCTCTGTACGAGCGCGACGTCGAGTACGTCGTGCAGGATGGCAAGGTCATGATCGTCGACGAGAACACCGGCCGCGTTATGCCGGGCCGGCGCTGGTCGGATGGCCTCCACCAGGCAGTCGAGGCCAAGGAGAACGTGAACATCGAGCGCGAGACCCGCACCTACGCGACGATCACGATCCAGAACTACTTCCGCCTTTACGACAAGCTGGCCGGCATGACCGGCACGGCCGAGACGGAGGCGATCGAGTTCAACGACATCTACCGCCTTTCGGTGCAGGTCATTCCCACCAACAAGCCTTCCATCCGCATTGACCGGAACGACTCGATCTTCAAAACGCGTCGCGACAAATACAACGCGGTGGTGAAGGAGATCGAGGAGGCGAACAAGCGGGGCCAGCCTGTGCTGGTCGGTACGGTCAGCGTTGACTCATCGGAGGTCCTCTCGCGGATGCTCAAGCGAGCGAACATCGTCCACACCGTGCTCAACGCCAAGTACCACGCGCAGGAGGCGGAGATCGTCACGCGCGCCGGTCAGCGCGGTGCCGTCACGATCGCGACGAACATGGCCGGCCGCGGCACCGACATCAAACTCGGCGAGGGCGTCCGCGAGCTCGGTGGCCTCTACGTCATCGGCACGGAGCGCCATGAGTCGCGCCGCATCGACCGCCAGCTGCGCGGCCGCTGCTCACGCCAGGGCGACCCGGGCCTGACTAAGTTCTTCCTCTCCCTGGAGGACGATCTGATGCGCCTGTTCCTGCAGGGCAATCTCGCGTCGAAGCTCATGGAGGGCTCGATGAAGGAGGGCGAGGAGCTCGAGCATCCGTGGCTCAAGCGCTCGATCGAGAGCGCGCAGAAGAAGGTCGAGCAGCAGAATTTTTCCATCCGCAAGCGCCTGCTCCAGTACGACGACGTGCTCAACAAGCAGCGCGAGGTCGTCTATGGCATCCGCAACGGTGCGATCCACGCGGACCGCCCGAAGGACCTCATCTTTGAGCAGGTCGAGGAGGAGTTGGTGAACCGCATCGAGGCCGCCGGCTTCGGCGAAAAATCGGGTCCGACGCCCGCGGCGCTGGAAAGCCTGGTTGGCTGGGCCAACACACACTTTCCGATCGGGGTCGCGGCGACTGACTTCAAGGGCACGGAGATCGAGGTCATGGCCAAATCGGTCGTGGCCCGCGTCCAGCAGGCCTACGCGGTCAAGGAATCGGTCGAGGTGCCCGAGGCGCTGGGTGCACTCGAGCGCTACGTCATCATCAACGCGATCGACCATCACTGGCAGGAGCATCTGACCGAGATGGAGGAGCTCCGCCGCTCCATCGGCCTGCGCAGCTACGGCCAGAAGGATCCGCTCGTGGAGTACAAGGGCGAGGCCTACAAATTCTTCGAGGAGCTCATGCAGAACGTCCGCCTGCAGATCTGCACCGGACTTTTCCGCAGCGCCTCCAATCTGCAGTCCTTCGAGAATATGCTCGCGCTGCTGAGCCGGACGGCGCGGACGCAGGGCCCGGCGACCCCGCCGCCACCGGCGCTGCGGGCCGCGCCCGGCCCGCAGATCAGCACCACCATCACCTCGTCCGGTCCCGGCGAAGCGTCAGGCCCCGGGGAGGAGATCCAGTTGCCCAAGGTCACCATCCGCCGGGAAACCCCGAAGGTCGGCCGCAACGACCCGTGTCCGTGCGGCAGCGGGAAGAAATTCAAGCAGTGTCACGGCGCGTGAACAACGCGACGATCCTCGCCGAAAATCCCTACGACGCCCCGCCGCCCTTTCGCGTGCGGTGGGCGACTCCCCTGACGGCCGTCGCCGTCTTCCTCACGACCGTGGTGCTCACGGTCGCTTCCTTTCCGCCGTACAATGTGTCGGAGATGGCGTACGTCTTCGCCACCCCGGCCGCGCTCTGGGCCTACCGCCGCCCGTCCTTCCGGCTTTTCGCCGCGGTCGTGCTGGGGGCGCAGGCCGTGGCCTGGACCGTTCTGCTCGCCTGGTTGCATCATGTGACGTGGTTGGGGCTCCTGCTGCTCGGGCCGTTTGTCGGGGTGTGGGTCGGAACCTGGTTCCTTGTCGCGTGGTGGCTGCTGCCTCGCCTCCAGGGACACTCGGCCTTCACGCGCATCGTCGCGGTCTTCGGCCTCGCCGGCCTCTGGGTTTTTATCGAGTGGACCCGCACCTGGCTCCTGAGCGGCTTTCCCTGGCTCACGCTGTCGGCGAGCCAGTGGCAGCGGGCCAGCATCCTGCAGATTGCCGCGTTCACGGGCGCGGGGGGCATATCCTTCGTGCTGATGGTAATGAATCTGGGTTTTGCCGCCTATGCCCACCGCCTGATCTTTGAACCGCTGCGCGGTCTGAACCGCCGCAGCCAAGAGTTCTTCGCCGCCATGTTTCTGCTGCTGGTGTGCATGAGCATTCACCTGCAGGAAACCTTCAACCGGCACGCCTTCGCGGTGCCGCTGGCCCGGATTTCCTTTGTCCAGCCCTTCATCCCGCAGAATGTGAAATGGGACGCGGCACAGGGCCCGGCCGTCCTCGAGGTTCTTGAGCAGGGCCTGATCAGCGCCGCTGCCCGCCGGCCCGATCTGATCCTTTGGCCGGAGGCCGTCACGCCCTGGGCAATCAAGGGCGACGACACCGTTCGCGCTTGGACCGAGAATCTGGTGCGCAAGGCCGGTGCGCCGCTCCTGCTGGGCTCGATCGCGATCGAGCGGGATCCGGCCGGGGACGCCTGGTCCAACGGAGCCTTTCTGGTGGAGCCGGAGGCGGGACTGATCGACCGTTACTACACCAAGCGACACCTCGTGCCCTTTGGTGAGTTTGTGCCCTTTCGCCCCCTCCTTGGCTGGATCGGGAAGTTTGTCCCGATTGGCGGGGACTTCCAGCCCGGCACCAGCCCCGCGCCGCTCGTCGTGGCGACGCGGTCCACCGCCTTCGTGGCCGGCCCGCTGATCTGCTTCGAGGACGTCTTCCCCCAACTGGCGCGCGAGAGCGTGCAGGCCGGTGCGGATGTGCTCATGGTGCTTACGAACAACGGCTGGTTTGGGGAGGGTGGGGCGGCCTACCAGCACGCCGCGCACAGTGTGCTGCGCGCCGTGGAGACGCGCCGCCCCGTGCTGCGCGCCGGCAACGGCGGCTGGAGCGGTTGGATCGATGAGTTTGGCGCGGTTCGCGCCGTGCTGACCAAGGTCAGCCGCAGCGGCACGGATGGCTCGGCCCGCGACGCGGTGTCGATCAAACCGGCGGACGCGGCGGAGGGCACGATCTACTTCCGCGGGTCCGCCTCGGTCGACGTGATGCGCGATGCCCGCTGGATTGGGGTGGAAAGCTTTTATGTTCAGCATGGCGACTGGTTCGTCGCCCTCTGCGTGGGCCTGTTTGCCGCCGGCGCCGGCGCCGTGTCCGTCAAACCGCGCCAGCCGCCCGAACCCGATCCGGAGCAAGCTTAGGCTCCGCTCAGCCCACAGGCCGCCCCGATTCGCGTCGATGCCCTCCGCCCGTTACTCGTGAATCCGCCGCAGGTAGCAGGAATCCGGGTGCAACCGGTTGACTTGGGCGGGAACGGCGTAGATCGCATGATGATCGGGATGTGCCGCCTATGAACCGCCTCGGCGGCCGCGAAGTGGGTCCGCCTCAGGCCCGGCCGGGTGGGGAAGGCGCGCGAAAGCGTGGGGAATTTACGCTCCGGGGCCCTCCCCCAAGCCCTGATTGTCGCAGAGTGGCACCGGCGGGACGTCCGGACTTGGCGTTGGGGAACGGCGGGAAAACCCGCGCGGTTTGGAAGGAGGGGGTGCCTGCTGCGGCCGACGACCCACTTTTACAAGGGAAAACGCCCCGCCCGACGCCGATCGCCTCCGCCCGGCGGGCTCGGCATTCGGCGGGGTCCGCTTGACATTGCTAAATCGATTTATGGTGTGTTGGGAGCGAGTCGGCAAAACCGAGCAGGCCCGCCCGGGTTCGGGTCAGAGTCCGCTCTGTCCGGTCCGGTAGCCCTACCCAACCAAGTCAGCCAGACGCCAGGAAACTTCATGTACCCAAAATCCTTCATTCGCCGCGCCGCCTGCGCGTTCTCCGTTGCAGCGGCAGCCCTCTCGCTTCCGGCCCAGCCGGTGGCGCCCTCCTCCGGTGCACCGGAAGAGGCTGAAAAGACGATCGTGATGACGCCCTTCGCCGTCACGGCCGAGAAGTCCAGCGGCTACAAGGTGTCGTCCGCCTCCACGGCGACGCGCACCAACACGCCGATCATCGATATTCCCCAGACGGTCGACATCGTCACCAAGGAATTCCTCAAGGATATCGGTGCGACGACCTTCGACCAGTCCTTCCGCTATGTCGCCAATGTCTACGTCCGCAACCGCAATGCGGGCTCGGGCGACGGCGTGAACCTCCGCGGCTTCGAGACCAATGGCTCGATCTCCGTCGACGGTGTCCGCATGGGCAACAACAAGCGCGACATGGTCGGCTACGAGCGCCTGGAAGTGGTCAAGGGACCGCCTTCCGCCGTGCAGGGCCGCGCGGGCGGCACCGGCCTGCTCAACTACATCCTGAAGAAGCCGGACATCGGCGTGAACTCCACCCAGCTCAAGTACGCGATCAGCTTCGACGAGTACGACGCGATGATGAATCGCGTCGAGATCGACACCAACTACTCCCCGGCGTGGAACGACGCGGTCGCTTTCCGCTTCGCGGGTTCCTGGCAGGACGGTGAGGACTACATCCAGTTCCAAAAGGTAAAAAACTACACGGCGTACCCGTCCTTTAAGTGGCAGATCGGGCCCCGCACGGACCTGATCTTCAACGCGGAGCTGCTCAAGATGAACACGCCCTCCCGCGAGGAAGGTCACGGCTTCGCGGTCTATCCCGTGGAAATGCGCCGCCTCATTCCGCGCTTTGACACGGATGCGGATCCCATCACCGCCCTCGGCCTGCCCGCGAATTTCAACATCTCGGGTCCGGGTAACCAGGACAAGACCAAGACGGCCGCCGGCACCCTCTTTTTCACCCACCAGTTCTCCGACTGGCTCTACTTCCGCCAAGTCGCGAACCTGCGCTACTTCAGCAACAACACCTTTGCCTTCACCGGCGAGGATAACACCCGCACCACGGTCAACTCCCAGTACACGGGCAGCATCGGCTCACGCCGCGGCAACACCACGCAGGGTGACCTGATCGCGAAGTACAGCTTCCGCGACCTCTTCACCGGCATGACGATGATCGGCTACTCCTACGATGACGCCGAGAGCGAGAACTCGAACTTCACCGGGATTCCCGACGCTCCGTTCAACACGCTGAACATGGTTGCGATGAAGGCGGGCGGCTACAGCAAGTCGTTCTTCGACAGCCGGCGGGTGTCCAACCTTCCGCGCACCAGCTTCACCGAGAGCAGCGGCCACTCCCTCGGCTACTTCATTCAGCAGGACCTCGGGCTCTTCAAGGACCGCGTGCTGCTCACGGGCGGTATCCGCACGGATGACGAGGTCACCGAGACGCGCAACAAGGTCACCGGTCTCCGCGCAAGCGGCGCCGACACCTCGCTCGACTCCTACCGCTACGGTGTGACCTTCAAGCTGCGCCCCAACCTCGCCCTCTACGCGGTTGAGAGCGTGCAGAACGATGCCGCGCGGACGCTCCAGCGCTTCAACGGACTCCTCGCCGGTGATCCCCGCCTCTCCGAGTTCTTCACCGTCAGCCCGCTGACGGAACTCAACGAGTTTGGCGTCAAGGGCGAGATCCTCGGCGGCCGCATGTCCTTCACCCTGAACTACTGGCAAATGACCCGGACGGGCAGCACGGTGAACATTCTCGCCAACGGCATCTCCCAAGGGCTTCCGGTGACCTTCGGAACCAACTCCGAAATCAAGGGAGCCGAGTCCAAGGGCTTCGAACTCAGCTTCTACGGTGCCATCACCGACCGCCTGAGCTTCATCGGTAACTTCACCGACATGACCACCAACCAGGCCTTCACCGGCCAGCAGAACTCGGCGGGTTGGACCACCACCAACAACCCGGGCACGATCCCGCTTCGCTTCGCCCCCGAGTGGAATGCGAACGTGTTTGCCAAGTACAGCCTCACGGACGAGGCGGGTCAGGGCTGGGAGCTCAAGGCCGGCATGAACGCGGTCGGACCGCTCTACACGCAGATCACGAACTTCGGTCTCACCCGGATTCCCGACAACCAGTACAGCTTCGATGTCGGCGCGGCCTACACCTGGAATAACTACAACTTCGACCTGATGATGACGAACCTGGGCGACGTGCCTTTCTACATCACGCGCGACCAGGCTCCCCGGAGCTACCGCTTCAGCGTGACGACTCAGTTCTGAGTTGATTCCCTGATCTGATTCCACGGGCGGGCGACCCGGACGGTCGCCCGCCCTTTTTTCGATTCCAACCGGCCGGGATTGCCGTTGTCTTCCCCAATCCCCGAGCTGCGAGTCGCCGGCCTGACTCGCGCCCGTTCCGCCCCGCCCCCGGCCACCCCTCACCCCCTGCCTCTTCGCGCATGACCACGCCACGATTGCTGCCTGCCCTGCTGCTTGCCTCCCTCCCGGTCCTCACGCCCGCAGCACCTGCGGCGGAGAACGACTCAATGGCTCGCGTGTCCTACAACAATCCCGGCCTGCTGACTGAACTCGGCGTCGGGCTCTGGGCTTGGCCGTTGCCGATGGACTGGAACTCGGACGGGTTGATGGATTTGGTCGTGGTCTGCACCGATCGCCCGTCAAACGGAATCTACGTCTTCCTGAACACGGGCACGGTGGACCCGATGACGCAGCTGCCGGTGTTCGCCCCGGGAGAACTCCAAGGCCCCGCCGGACCTTCGCCGCAGATTTCCTACGTCAATGGGCAGCCACGGGTCACGACGCCCGGAGCCTACCACCCGAATTTCCGCGAGGCCGGTTTTTCCCAGCCGGTCGCGCTCGGTGATCCGACGAAAATCCATCTGCAGGAGGGCCGGATCCGCGCCAACCAGTGGAAGTTTGTCGATCTTGACGGTAACGGCGTGCTCGACCTCGCGGTGGGCATCGATTTCTGGGGGGAGTACGGGTGGGACGATGCCTGGGACGCGGCGGGCCAATGGAAAAACGGACCACTGCGCGGCTATGTGTATCATAAGCGCAACGAGGGCACGAACGAGGCGCCGCGCTACGGCGATCCGGTCAAGCT
>CAMAXB010000053.1 GCA_945862035.1 Opitutus sp. GAS368 | reverse complement strand
ATGCCGCACAAGGTCAACGCCCGCAATTGCGAGCGCATCTGCGGCTTTTCCACGATTCTCTCCGGCTATGTCACCATGACGGGCGCCCTCGCCGGCCACCAATGGAACGAGGGCGATGTGTCCTGCTCCGTGGTGCGCCGCGTGGCCCTGCCCGATGCCTTCTACACGATCGACGGCCTGCTCGAGACCCTCCTCACCGTCCTCCGCCAGATGAATGTGTTCCCGGCCGTGATCGCCGCCGAGAGCGCGCGCAACCTGCCCTTCCTCGCCACGACCACCATCCTGATGGAAGCAGTCAAGGCCGGGGCGGGGCGCGAGACCGCCCATGCCGCGATCAAGGAGCACGCCCTCGCCGCCGCCGCCGCCATCCGCGAGGGCGCGGAGCCCGACATGACCCACCGCCTCGCCGGCGACGCCCGCCTCGGCCTCTCGGTCGCGCAGCTCAGGGCCATCCTCTCCGACACCGCCCGCTTCGTCGGCGCCGCCCCGGAACAGGTCGATGCCTTTGTGAAGTCCGCCCGCACGATCGCCCGCAAGGTCCCCGGCGCCGCGTCCTACGAGCCCGCCAAGCTGCTCTAGCAGCGGCGGCGATCCCGCAGGAATGGGTGCAGCGGATCCAAAAAAGTACCCACCCCCTTCGCCTCAAGCTCCACCTCCACGGGAGTTGGAGCGGATGGCGAACGCATGCGCGTTTGCCTCTGCTTCCCCCTGTCTCATCCCTCCAGCTCATTTTGTGAAGGCCGTTTCCAAACTGCGCGGTCTCGGCCTGCGACAGGCCACTCCCCCTCCAAGGCCGTCACCACCCTCAGCTCGGAACACCCGAGGATACCGGTCACCGGCGCGCGCAGCTCATGGGGAAGGTAATCCATCAGGAAGGACTCCTTTCCACGAGCAGCGCCCGCACGCGCCCCGCACCCTCCCGGTGCGAATGGACCGCTTTCACCAGATGCGCCGGGTCAAAGGGTTTCACCCAGTCGTCATCGGCCCCGAGCGACCTGCCCATCCGGACGTCGGCATCCGCCGCCTTGGCCGAAATGACGACAAAGGGGCAGAGCGGACTGCGCGTACGCGCCGCCGCAAGGAACTCAAAGCCGTCAACCTGCGGCATGCGGATGTCGCCGACTACAAGGTCGGGCATCGCCCGGTCAAATTCGGCGGGCCCTCGCGACCATCGGCCGCCACGACGACGCGAAAACCCTCGTCCACGAGGATCTCCTTCAGGGTGTTGCGGACCAGCAGGTCGTCCTCAACCAGTAAAATGGAATGGCTTGGCCTCGTGTAACGTGGTCAGACGGCCGGCCGCTCCGACCTCGGGGCGTGCGGCAGGTCGATGAAGAAGGTGGAGCCTTCCTCCGCGCTGCTGATGAGCCCGGCCGCCCCCCCGTGAAGCTCGGCCGCCCGCTTGACAATGGTGAGCCCGAGGCCAGTGCCGGAGGCCTTGCCGACATTGCCCGCACGGAAGAAGGGCTGGAAGAGGCGGATCTGGTCGGATGCAGGCACCCCGCGACCGTGGTCCCGCACACTGATGCGACAGCCCGTCGCCGTCGGGGCGAGCGTAACCAGCACCTCCGATTCGGCCGGCGAGTACTTGAGCGCGTTGGAGATCAGATTGTCGACCGCCGCCCGCATGAGGCTCTCATCCAGCCGGCGTGGAAATCTGCCCTTCGGGGAAACTTCGATGCGTACCCGGGGCTTCGCCGTGGAGTCATTGAACTCCTGCCCAATCCGGTTGATCAGGCCACCCAGGTCGATCTCCGCCACCTTGGCCTTGCCCGTCGCATGTTCGATCCGGTTGAGCAGCAGGAACTTATCAACAAGGTCCTTGAGCGCGGCGAGGGCATTCGTCTGCAGCTCCAGGTACCGCGTCAGCTTCGCGTCGCCCTCTAACTTCAGATGCTTTCGCAGCAGGTAGAGCGTGCCCTGCAGCGCCGCCAAGGGCGAGCGAAACTCGTGCGACACCAGCGAGACTAACTCCCGCTGCATCGTTAGCATCTGGTCGCGGCGCTTGACCAGGTCGTTCATGTCGCGCTCCAGCTGACGCTGATCGGTCACATCGTCCAGCAGGGTCGCCACCCGCCAGACTTCCTGGTTTTCATCGAGTACCGGAAAGCGTACCGCGCTTAAGATCCGGCTCGATTCGGCCACCGTACCATGATAATCCTCCCTCAGCGCTCGCTTTTTGATAAAAACAGTCTCATCCGCTGCACGAATGCGGTCCGCGAGCTCCGGAGAAAGGAGATTGTGGTCGGTCTGATTGAGGATCTCAGGAATCATCGCCGAAGCCATGGGATCAGCCGCCTTCCGGGCCGCGAGCGCGTCCGAAGTGACATACTCCCGCGCCCGCGGGTTGAGGTAGGCGTAGCGCCCGTCGAGGTGCTTGATCAGCAGTCCGAATGGCAAGTGCTCAACGACGTTGTGGAAGAGGCGCTCGCTCTCGATCAGGCGGGTCCGCATCGACAGCTCCTCGGTGCAGTCGCGGCTGCTCCAGACGACGCTGCCATCCGGCATCACCGACAGGATCATGTTCTGATGCCGCTCCGGATCTTTGTCCCGTCGCACCGTGAGATTGCCGGACCAGCTTCCCGACCGTCTCAGTTCGGGCAGCGCGACCGCCTTGATTAAGGCAACTGTATCCGCGTCATGCAGAATTTCCCACGGCCGGCCCATGACCTCGAGGGCTGATTCGAGACCGAACAATTTGGAGGTCTCTTGGTTGATGTAGACCACCCGGCCAAGGGCATCAGTCACCATGAACCCCTCGCGCGACTGCTCGATCCCGCGCAGGAATGTGCGGGTCTGGTCGTCAAGCGCAACGATCTCGGACACGTCGCGGCAGACCCCGATGATCAACGGAGGCTGGTGATCGAGCACCAGCGTGCAGCGAAAGCGGATCGTCTGGATCCGATCGCGGGCAGCGCGAACTCTCAAATCGGCGGAGGCCACACCCTTCGAGCGTACCGCGGATTGCAAGGGCGCGACCAGGGGCATGTCCTCGGGTATCACATGACGCATCAACGCCGCGGGGTCGGCCAAAATCTCCGCCCGGGAAACTCCCATGACGGACTCCATCTGCGGGCTGAGGTAGATCACCCGGTCCGTGGTGGAATCCATCACGAACGAGAACAGTCCATACTCTTCATGAACCCGAGCCCACTCAGCTACGACGACGGAGTCGCCAAACTGGGCCAGGCAGTGGGGCTCGGCATCGATGACAATAATGGCCACCCCCTCGCCCACTGGATACACCCCCACCCGGCGTACCCCCAACGACGCGCCGTCAACCAGCGTTGACGCGGTGAGATCGACGGTCCCCCCCTCATCACCACGCCCGCCAAAGGCCCAGTGGTCAGCCAGGCCCGCGGCGACCGGACGGATTGACAGGGCAAGCAGGCCGAGCGGATCGCCCCGCTCCTCCAGCTTTTGCCAGAGGCCCGGTGCGGTCGTGGCCACCAATGTAGTTGTCACGCCGCGATCCCCGCGCTCCGCCCTGACCACCTGACGATGAACCGTGGCAGGAGGGGGACTGGAACGGGCTGCGATGCCGACTGAACTCATAGGGCACTCTCCCGGGGTGGCGGCGCTTCCGACTTGATCAGGATGCCGTGACGGGCCGCGAGGTTGAGCAGGTCCTGGGGCGAGCGCACTTGGCAGCGGGTCCGGATGTCGGCGACAATCCGGTACACCATCGAAACGCTCAGGCCGACGTCGGCCGCAATCACTTTGGCCGGCAGGCCCTCGAGCGTTTTTCGCAGGACCGCGATCTCGTTCACGCGGAGTTCCGGCCGACGCGTGCCCACCCGGACAATGTCCCGCACGAGGCGACTTGCCTCGGGGCCAAAGCCAGGCATCCCATCGCGCACCCGGGCCAGCAGCGGAAGAAAACAATCAAAGGGTGCCGATTTCTCCAGCATCCCTTCAACCCCCATGCGCAAGGCAGCCTCCATGACCGGCCGGGAGATGTGCGCCGTATAGATCAGAATCTTGGGCTTGGGTGCGCAGGCCTGTAACGCCTCAATGACCTCAAGGCCCGACGCCCCGGGCAGGGAAATATCCAAAACAATCAGGTCCGGGGCGGCGCCTTGGCACAACTCCGCCGCCTCAGAACCGTCGTGCCCCACCGCCACGACCTCAAAGCCCGGCTGATCGCCAATAAATTCGGCGAGCAGGTTCGCGATCAGTCGATGATCTTCGATGATGGCGACACGGGTGTTGGATTTCTGGTCGGGAGAATTGGTCATAAGTGAGGCCGACACGCTGCGAGTGCGCTGTGATCTCCACAGTATGTTCATCCTTCATCCTATTTGATATGAGTATTTTCATCCTACCCCAATGAAATCTTGTGGAATTGGTTCGGGAATCGTCAGTTGCCGGCCAAACGGGCCCAACTCAAGCCCCGCAGGCTTGGGTCTTTGGCACCTCCGCTGAGTGGAGCACCCCATCCCAAATCAGGCCGAACAGGCACCCCTGTATAAATTTTCGTTCAAGAAACTAATTCATAAAACTCTACCTACCATGATCCGCCTTTTTGCTGAACTCTCCGGACACTACCCTGCCCGGGCAACCCGCTGCGAGCGAAAGCTCGCCCGCAGCCCTGTGGGCGGACACCGTAAACCGTTCCTCGCAGGCGCAGGCCGGTTTTTTGGGTTTGCCAGCGGCGCGGGCCGCCGGTCAACTCACCGTTCACGTTCTCTAATCCTATTTCCCTAAACAACAGCCATGGCCGAAGAACTCGTAGGTAATGTCCTGGTGGGCCAGTCCGGAGGCCCCACCGCCGTCATCAATGCCAGCGTGGCCGGCGTCGTCGCCGAAGCCCTTAATCATAGCTGCATTGAGGAGATCTATGGCTCGCTGAATGGCGTCCTCGGCATCCTCAATGAGGACCTGATCGACCTCGCCTCGGAGTCCCAGCAGACCATCCGCGGCCTCCGCTCCACTCCCGGCGCCGCCCTCGGCACCTGCCGCTACAAGCTCAAGAAGCAGGCCGACTTCGAGCGCGTCCTCGAGGTCTTCAAGGCCCACAACATCCGCTATTTCTTCTACGCCGGCGGCAACGACTCCCAAGACACCGCCGACAAGATCTCCAAACTCGCGCAGCAGCAGGGCTATGAGCTCCGCGTCATCGGCATTCCGAAGACGGTCGACAACGACCTGGTCTCCACCGACCACTGCCCCGGCTACGGCTCGGTCATCAAGTACATCTCCACCACCGTCCGTGAGATCGCCGCCGACAACGAGGCCATGGGCCAGGGCGACCTCGTCTCCATCGTAGAGGTCATGGGCCGCAACGCCGGCTGGATCGCCGCCGGCGCCGCGCTCGCCAAGCGCCGCGACCACCCGCACGATCCTCCACACCTGATCTATCTCCCGGAGGTCGCTTTCTCGACCGAGAAGTTCGTCGCCGACGTCCAGCGCGTCCTCAAGCGCGAGAAGTACTGCCTCATCGTCGTCGGCGAGGGTCTCGTCGATGCGGACGGCAACTACGTCTCCGCCGCAGAGGCCACGGATGCCTTCGGCCACGCCCAGCTGGGCGGCGCCGGTGACTACCTGCGCAGCCTCGTCGAGCAGAACCTCCCGGGCGTCAAGGCCCGCACCGCCAAATTCGGCATCGCCCAGCGCGCCGCCGCCCACGCCGGCTCCAAGACCGACGCCGACGAGGCCTTCCTCGCCGGCCAGGCCGCAGTCAAGGCCGCGATCAACGGCGAGACCGACAAGATGGTCACGCTCGTCCGCGGCGATGGCGACCACTACACCTGCGAGACCGGCCTCGCACCCCTGAGCGATATCGCCAATGGCGTGAAGAAGCTCCCCCGCGATTGGATCAATGAGGACGGCGTCAGCATGAACTTCCAGTTCCTGCGCTACGCCCAGCCCCTCATCCAGGGCGAGACCCCGCTGGCCTACGACAACGGCCTCCCGGTCTTCGCCAAGCTCGAGAAGGTCCGCGTCGACAAGACCCTTCCGGCCTACACCACCTAAACGGTTCGTCAGCGCTCGTTTTCCCAGCCGGTCCCGCAAGGGACCGGCTTTTTGCTTTCATGGGTCCTATCCGTCCATAGGTCCCATCCGTCCCGTCGGACCTCTAGGACCCATGCGACAGATGGGACTTATGGTCGGAGCGCGGCAGTCAGCAACCGGTCGTGCACCGCCGTCGCCGCGATCGGCTCCGCGCTCTCGCCCGTACCGATGAGTACCGGCCATTCGTCGCGACTCGCCGGACACACCCCGTGCGATCCGCGCACCTGGCCGCCGTGCAGCGGGATCAGGTCCATCAGGATGCGGAAACCGAGTTTCTTCTGCAGGAGTTTCCATGCCGCCCGCAGTTTCGGCACGCTCTTCTCCGGATCGAAGAAGAGCTCTGCCGGGTCGTACCCGTACTTGCGGTGAATATCCACGCAGCGCGCAAAATCCGGCGCCTTCGCGTCGTCGTCCCAATAGTAATACGTGAACCACGCATCCTCCGCCGAAAGCGCCACGAGGTCGCCCGCCCGCGGATGATCCAGCCCCGCCGCACGCTTGCCCCCCTCGTCAAGCACCGCGGCCACTCCATCGATCGCCTCCACCGCCGCCCGTACCTCGCGCAGAATCGCGGGCTCATTCACGTAGATATGCGCCACCTGGTGATCGACGATCGCGAAGGCCTTGCTCGCCCCGCAATCCATCAGCTCCAGCCCCAGCTCCTCCTTGATCGTGATCCACCCGCGCGCCCGGAACACCCGGTTCAGCGCAATCGTGCGCTTCACCGCCGTGATGCCATACTCCGAGAGCAGCACGGTCTGCACGCCGCGCTGCGCATAAAAATCCATCAGGCCGCCGACAATCCCGTCGATCGCGCGGTAGTCCGCCGCAATCGCCGGATCATCCGGACCAAGCCGTTGCAGATTATAGTCGAGGTGCGGCAGGTAGACGAGCGACAGGTTGGGCGAATGACGTGACTCAATCCACTCCGCTGATTTCGCAATCCACGCCGTGGACGGCAGCCCCGCCATCGGCCCCCAGAAGGACGGGAAGGGAAACTCGCCCAAGTCCTGCTTGATCGCGGCACGCACGCCCATCGGGTGCGAATACACATCGAAGACCTTGCTTCCATCCGCCGGATACATCGGCCGCGGCGTGATCGACCAGTCGGCCGTCGAATACATGTTGTACCACCAAAAGAGTTTCGCACAGGTGAACCCCGGCCGCGCCTCGCGCGCGCACTCCCAGATTTTCTTCCCCTGCACCACGTGGTTCGACTGCTTCCAGAACTGATGCTCCGCCAACGTGCGGTCGTACCAGCCATTGGCCACGCAGCCATGCCCCGCCGGCGGCAGCCCCGTCAGGTAGGTGCTCTGCGCCGAGCAGGTCACCGCCGGCAGCACGGGCTTCACCCGGATCAACCCACCGGCCTTCGCCGCCGCCGTCATCCGCGGCGTATGCTCCCCCAACACCCGCGCCGTCAGGCCGACAACATTGAGAACGGCAGTGCGGGTGGATGAACTCATGAACAAACCTCCAACCTACTTCTGAAATTCAACCACGGATGAACACGGATGGACACGGATAGGGAAATCAATCCTCCGGAGAGATCGAATCCGTGTTCATCCGTGTTCATCCGTGGTTAATAGACTCTAACCGTTTACACGAAACGCTGCATCAGCTCATCCATCGACGCCTTCACGATCGGCCCATGCATCTCGTGGACGTCCAGCCGGTCGCCCGGGGCCCGGACCATCGGGATCGTCAGCCGTCCACCGAGGTGCTCGCGGAATTCCTCAAGCCCATCCAGCATGTCCTGCGGCCCCCGCGCCCCGCGGACCTGGCGGATTGGCGCAAACAACTCGAAGCCGAGTTGCACCAGCAGCTGCAGAATGCGCTCGCAGTGAACCTCCGGCAGCAGCCCCGTGCGCCGCGCATAAATCAAATCGAGGGCCATGCCCACCGCCACCGCCTCGCCGTGGCTCACGCGGAAGTCCGACAACTGCTCCAGCTTGTGCGCCGACCAGTGACCGAAATCCAGCGGACGCGCCGAGCCGCGCTCGAACGGGTCGCCGCCACTCGCGATGTGCTCCAGGTGCTGCCGCGCGCTCTCACGAATCACCGCCTCGAAGGGCTCCGGCTCAAAACGCGCGAGCGCCTCCGCGCGCGCCGCAATGAATTCAAAGAAGGCCGCATCGCGAATCAGCGCGACCTTGACCGCCTCAATCAAACCCGAGCGCCGGTCGCGGAGGGGCAGGCCTTTGAGGAAGTCGAGATCGTTCACCACCGCATGGGGCACGGAGAACGCACCGAGCCAATTCTTCTTGCCGAAGAAATTCACGCCATTCTTCACCCCGATGCCGCCATCGCCCTGGCTCAGGCTCGTCGTGGGCAAGCGCACCAACGGAATGCCGCGGTGCGCGGTCGACGCCGCGAAGCCCACCATGTCAAGCATCGCGCCGCCGCCCAGGACGAGGACGAAGGAGTGACGGCAGAGCTTGGTTTCATTGATCACCGACCAGACCTTCTGCAGGTGCTGGAAATCATTCTTCACCACCTCGCCCCCGGGCAGCGCGACCGGCGGAGCGACCAGCTCGATCCTGGCCGCGTTGGCCGCGAACCACGCCGTGATGCGCTGCTCGATGCCCCTGAAGGCGAACTCCAGTCCGCCGTCCCAGAAGATCACCGCACGCGCACGGCCGCCGGGCTCGCGCGGCGTGAGCAGGTCGGCGAGCACGGTGTTGCCCGGCGCGAAGACATCGCGCGTGAAGATCAGCCGGTGCTGGTGGGGAACCGCAATGGGGTGCGTGTGGGATTCCAACAGGTGGGACATGGGGTCAGTTCGAGGCCGACAGCCGCTGGGCGAGGCGTCCGAGGGGAATGGCGAGGGCGCAGGCGATCGCGACCGGCCAGGCTCCCACGGAGAGCAAAGCCAGCGCATCTACGAACGGAATAAAGGCAAGCAACCGTCCGACCTGGCGGCCCAGTTTGATCTTGGGCGCCCCGGGCAGGTATTCGCGGCGGGCCAGCAGACTGAGCACCACGATGTAACCACCCAAGAGGATCACCCACGAGACAAGCGCCGGCGTAAAGGCGTGACCCGGCACGGACGCGAGCGCCAGCCCGAGCAGCATCCGACACCCCGCCATCAGCACGACCGAGCCCGTCCAACGCTTGTGCAGCCAGTCGTAGAGGAGAATGCAGGCGACCAGCCCAAGAACCAAGCCGGCCGCCGCGGGCAACAGCAGCAGCAGCGTGGCGCCGGCCACCAACTGAATCGCGCCAACCCACCCCGCCAGCGTGCGCGAAATCATCCCGGAGGGAATTGCCCGGTCCGGGCGGTGCCGCTGGTCGAAGCCCGCATCAAAGACATCGTTCAGCGTGGTCCCGCCCGCGTAGGCGAGCACGCCGCCCCCCGCGGCGAGCAAGCCGGTCCACGCATCGGGCCAGGTCGCGGCGACGGGCGTGGACAGGGCGAGCGCGGCGAGCACATTACTCAGCACCGACGGAAAATTTCCCCCGCGCGCGAGATCGAACCAGGCGCCGGCCTTGGACATGGGCGCGATATTCATGCGCCCGCCTCCCGCGCCACCGCCTGCGCGAGCTCCGGGCTTGCCAGCCCGCGCTCCGCCAGTGCGGCCAGCGTCCACGCATACTCGCGCACCAGCTGGTCCTCGATCCCCACGCGCAACGCGCCGGGCAGCACCTCCCAGGTGTAGGTCTCCATCTCGAGATGCGCGCACGCCTGGGGCCGCTCCTGCAGCCAATCGAGCGCGCCGCGCAGGTGGTCGCGCGTATCCGAAAAAGGCGCACCGGGCGTCGCATGCAGCGGGATGTGAAAATGCACCCGCCACTCCTCA
Organism: Opitutus sp. GAS368; assembly: GCA_945862035.1. Classification (GTDB taxonomy): domain Bacteria; phylum Verrucomicrobiota; class Verrucomicrobiia; order Opitutales; family Opitutaceae; genus CAMAXB01. Next base: position 3,046 of record CAMAXB010000053.1, on the reverse strand, counting down.
TCCACCCAGCCCGGCGTGGTGTCCGCGAGCGCCTCGGGCAGATCGACGTAACGCTGGCGCACCTCGCCCGTGGCCGCGCGGCCGGCGACCACCTGGTGCAGGTACACCGGCTCCACAAAGGGCGCTAGGGCCGCGCGGCCGGCTGCGTCAGGCTTCACCCGCAGCGCGGAGCTGAGGTGCAGCTTACTCAGGCGGATATTGGCCGCGGCGAGGCGGTCGAGCGCGGCACCGGGCGACTCGAACTCGATGCCGAGGTGACAGCAGTCGTAATTGAGCCCGACCTGCGCGGAGAGCTGCGCGGCCTCCGGCTCCGCCGTGCGCCAGGCGTCGAAGAAATCGACCGTCTCGGCCGTCGTCTCGATCAGGCACAGCGGCTCGGGCTCAATGCCGAGGTGCAGGTCGCGCCCGGTGCGCGCGGAGAGCTCCGCGATGTAGCGGCCGCAGGCGGCGAGGTTGGCAAAGATCGCAGCGCGACGCGCGGGGTCGCCCATGAAGCCCTTGAACGAGCCGGGCACGGTGCTGACGCTGCCCGCGACCCCGGCCGGAGCGAGCGTGGCGATCAGATCGAAGAGCCGCTGCGTATAGGCGAGGCGCTCGGGCGTGGACCAGTCGGGGGCGTAGACCTGCTCCTTGACGCGCGTGCCGTGGAAGGAGCCGTACGGAAAGCCGTTGATCGTGAAAACGTAGCTGTTGTGCGCATCGAGCCAGCGGCGAAAGGCATCGAGTGTGGCCGGTTGCGCGAGTTCCTCGGCGGTGCGCGCGCTGAGGCGCAGGCCGATCGCGTAGGGCTGGTCGGGCGAGACGCGCCGGCGCACGGCATCGGTGTGACGCTCCAGCGTGCCAAAGGTCTCCGCCCAGCCCTCGCCGCGGTGGACGTTTGTGCAGTAGGCGAGGTGGAGCCCGGCGTTGAGTTTCATCCCGCGGAAGCTTCCCCGAGCCGGAACTTCGGGCACTGCGAGAGGAACTGCAGCGGATTGCGGTAGAGCATCCGGTCGATCCAGTCGGCGCTGTAGCCGCGGCGGCGCATCTCGAGCGCGGCCTTCGGCACGGCGAGCGGATCGCTCACACCCCAGTCGCAGGCGGAATTGAGCCAGAGGCGCTCGCCCCCGGTGATCTCAACCATGTCAACCGCGCGCGGCGGCGAGGACTTGGAATCGGGATAGAGCGTGATGCCCGCCCAGAACCCGTGGTCGAGCACGCGGGTGATCGTGTGCTCCTCGACATGGTCGATGATCACACGCCCGGGCTTCACGCCGGGGTGCGACTTCAGCACGTCGACGATGAGCTGCGTGCCCTTGAGCTTGTCCTCCAGGTGCGGGGTGTGGACAAGGATAAGCTGGTCGTGCTTCACCGCGACGTCGATGTGCCATTCGAGCACCTTGAGCTCGTTGCGCGTGTTGCGATTGAGGCCGATCTCACCGATGCCAAGGACATTGGGCTTGGCGAGAAACTCGGGGATCAGCGCGACCACGTCGGCCGCGAGGGCGAGATCCTCGGCCTCTTTCGGGTTGATGCAGAGCCAGCTGAAATGGGGCAGCAGGAACTTCGCCGCGCGCGCCGGCTCGTACTCGGTGATCTGGCGGAAGTAGTCGCGGAAACCGTCGGCGGAGGTGCGGTCAAAGCCGGCCCAGAAGGCCGGCTCACAGACCGCCTGACATCCCGCCAGCACCATGGCCTCGTAGTCATCGGTCGTCCGGCTCACCATGTGGCCGTGGGGTTCGATGTAGCGCATGGAGGCGTCAGGTGCGGGATTTATAGGCGCCGTAGGCGGCCTTGCCGGTGGAAACCTCGTCGGGCACGGTGGTCGGATCGCTCAGCGACTCAAGAATCCGCTGGGCCCGACCCGGCTGACCGTCGGCGAGCAGGCGGACGGCATTGCGCAGGGCCTCGACCCGGTAGTCATCGGCCACGCCATGACGCTCCACGCGGTCAAGGAACGCGGCCACTTCAATCAGTTTGGCCCGGGTGGGCACGAAGCCGAGGTCGACCAGCGCAGCCGAGGCGGGGCCGGCACCGGCTGCACGAGGGGTTGGGGTCGGCGGCATGGCAGGATCGGATGGTCAGCGTCGTCCAGTCCACCGCAAGGGTCAAAGGGAAATAACGCCGCGCGGCCCCACGGCGGACCGACGGCGGAAGAAACCTGAAATGTGAGACCTGAGTTCCAATCAGCAGGCCCCGATCTTGGAATCCGGAAACTCAGGTTTCAGGTCTCAGGTTTCAGGTTTCAGGTTTTCATTTCACCGTTTCCGGTTTCGATTTCACCGTTTCAGGTTTCACCGTTTCAGATCTCGATTTCACCGTTTCGGGTTTCACGCCCGGTTTCTCCCCGCGCTCGGTGAACTCCGGGTCAAATCTCCGGTTCCGGGCCCGCCTGCGATTGACGCTCGTTGGCCTCCGGCGCGACAGTCGCCGCCTCATGGAACAGGGATGGTTTTTCTTCGGCCAAATCGGCGCCGGCAAATCCTCGCTCGGCGCCGCTGCGGCGCGCGCATGGGGCATCCCTTTTCATGAAGGTGATGAGGACCTGCCACCGTCGGCGATCGCGGCAATCAAGGAGCGACGTCCCTTCACCGATGCTCTCCGCGACGAATTCGCCGCGGTCCTCGCCGATCGCATTTCACACCTTCGTCAGCGCCACCCGCAGTTCATCCTCGCCCAGGGACTGTTCTATAATCGCCAGCGTCGCGCCCTGCTCGCACGCCACCCCGACCTTCGCTTCGTCTGGATCCGCGCCCAGACCCCGATCCTTGAGGAGCGCGTCAGCCGCCGCTCCCACCCCCTTGCCGACCTCGCCTACGCCCGCCTCGCCAACCCGCACTTCGAGGCCCCGAACATCCCCCACGACGTGCTCGAAAACAACGGCACCGAGCAAGAGGGCCTAGAAAAGCTTAGCAAGATACTCTATTTGAACGAATAAAGAAAATTATCATCCCCACCAAATGTCTAAATCCGCCAAAATTGAGCCATGACCCCAAAGCGTCTAATTTCGCCTGAAAGGGGTCTGGCCGCACATTGTTACATTTCCAGCCCTTGCAGGTGAGAAATG
>CAMAXB010000052.1 GCA_945862035.1 Opitutus sp. GAS368 | reverse complement strand
ATGCAGGTCCGCCGCTTCGTGCGCTTCCAGCTCGGGGCCTGAGTCGCTGCACGCTGATTTTATCGAAGGCGTCCCGCAATTTGCGGGGCGCCTTTTTTGTGCCCGCGAATGCACGCGAATCGGCACGAATGGGATCGGGGGAAACCACGAACCAGGAACCACGACCAGCGAGGAACGCTCCCGAACCTTGGAACCACGGAATACACGGAACACACGAAAGAATCAGAGAATTTGGAGCGGGCACTTCGATCACTGAGATGGAGATTGGATGATTCGCGCTGATACGCGTGGATTCGCGGGAGGTTGTCTGAAATCGCCGGGGCGAGAGCCGGGGGGCGAGATTCAACCCGTTGGCGGAGACCGCAGGCCCGGACGACGTCGTCGACCCCTGCGACCAAAAAACGGGACCACGAAGGATTAAATGGTCGTTGAGCATCTCGGGGTTGCGGGTTGCACTGCGGGCTGAGCTTTCACCCCTTTTGGTCCCGTTCCCCGGCGTCGGACCGCGTTGCCCCCATGTTCTTCCCTTTGAGTCTTCTTCGTCCCTGGCCGTCCCTGGCCCGGTCGTTCCCTGTGGCCGCCGCCGTGGCGGTTTTGGTGCTGCCCGGGCTGGCGGGATCCCGGGCCGTCGCCGCCCAGCCGCCGGCCGCCGGCGCAGCCCCGGCGTCGAGCGCAGGCCCTTGGGTTGAGGAAGCGTTTCCGTTCTTCTCGTCGGTGGTGGATCTGCGCAAGACGGGCCATGGATCGCCGGCGAACAATCTCGCGCCGCGCAGCCTGGTGCTGAATCTCGGCCAGAAGACCTGGGTCGCCTTTGACCACGACCTCCTGCGGGTGGCCGCCGTTTGGGACGGCGAGGGCCTCGCGCCGCGCGCGCTGGCGCCGGGTTCCTATCTGGATCCGCGGCGGAAGGGCCCGGCCGGGCAGAACAATCTTCCGTTTATTGTCGGAACACTTTGGGCCAGCACGGGCATCTATCCTGGCTGGCAGGTGGGGTCGCAGCCATCCTTCGTCGATCCACGCACGCCGGCGCCCAGCCCCGAGGAAGTCGGTCGCGGTGGCCTGCCGGAGTCGCTGGGTCGCTTTGATGCGGTGCGCTTGGTTGGGGACAGTGCGCGGCTTGAATTCACCGTGGGTCGCACCCGCGTGCGCGAACAGTGGTCGTCCGCCGGTGCGGCGGAGGCTCTCGCGATCGAGCGGACGGTCGACGTGGAAGTCGGAACGGAACCGTTGGTGCTGGTGCTTGGCCAGCTTTCAGCGGACCACACGCTGACCCTGCGGTTGCCGGAGGGAAATTCTGCGGCCCGGCCGGAATTGGCGGCGGAGAACGGCACGTGGTACGTGCGGATCCCGGCGCGGATGGAGGCCGCGGCGTTCGCGGTGCGCTACGCGCGGGGCGGTATGCCGCCGGGCACGGAAACGGGCGCCATTCGCCCGCGGGATGAGCGCAAGCCGGCCGCGCGTTGGGGGCAGGCGGTGGAAACCGGCGTGGAGCTGTCGACGGCGGGGAACGCTTACGTGATCGATCACGTCGCGCTGCCGAGCGAAAATCCCTGGCGCCGGAAAGTCCGGCCCTGCGATGTGCAATTTCTGCCCGACGGCACGGGCGTGGTGGTGACGATCGATGGCGACCTCTGGCTGGCCAAGGGCCTCGCAGGCGCTTCCGGGCCGGTGCGCTGGACGCGCTTCTCGTCGGGCCTGCACGAGCCGATGTCGGTGGCAATCCGTGACGGGGAGATTTTTGCTTTCGACAAGAACGGCATCTGGCGGATTCGCGACACGGACGGAAACGGCGAGGCCGACGTCCATGAACTCTTCTCCAATGTCTTCGGCCAGACGGCCGATGGACGTGAATTTCCCTCCACGATCCGGCTGTCGCCCGGCGGCGAGTTTGTCATCGCGAAGGGCGGCCAGCAGGCGGTGACCTTGGGCAAGCACAATGGCAGTGTGCTGCGAATCTCGGCGGATGGCCGGAATGTCACGGTGCTGGGCTACGGGCTGCGTCAGCCCAACATTGCGGTTCACCCCCGCACGGGCCTGGTGACCTCGAGCGATCAACAGGGGCACTACATTCCCTCGACGCCGCTGCACATCGTCCGCGACGGGCAATTCTACGGTTTCCTTGGCGATTTTCAGCCGAAGGAAGTTTACCCGGCTGAGATTGCCGAGCCGCTGACCTGGATCCCGCATCCGGCCAATCCGTCCGCGCTGTCGCAGATCTGGCTCGTTGATGCGAAGATGGGCCCCCTCAACGAGGAGATGATCCACATCGGTTTTAACCGGCCCGAGATCTTTCGTGTCATCCAGAATGGCCGGGGCCAACGGCCGCAGGCCTCGGTGGTCAGCCTCACGCGGGCATTCAAGTTCCCGCCGCTGAACGGATCGGTGAACCCGGTCGACGGCCAGGTGGATCTGGCCGGTTTTCAGGTGATCGGCTGGGGAAATGTCATGGATGCGCCGGGCGGGTTGGGGCGCCTGCGGTACACGGGTGCGCCGCTGAAGCTGCCGCAGGAGATCGTGCCGACGAAGGCGGGCATCCTGTTGCGTTTCGAGGTGCCGCTGGATCCCGAGAAGGCGGTCGATGCGGCCAATTTCATGGTGCAGTCGTGGGGCTATCGCCGGACGCCCAACTATGGTTCGCCGCTGTTCAAGGCGGATGGCACGACCGGGCGGGATGAGCTGGTGGTGAGTCAGGCCTATCTCTCAGCGGATGGACGCAGTGTCTTCGCGGCGATCCCGGGGATGACCCCGGTGATGCAGCTGCGCGTGAGCTGGGACTTGGCGGCGGCGGATGGATCGCGCCTGGCTGAGGACGCCTACACGACGCCCTACGACTTGGTGGACTTCGATCCGTTGGCGGAAGGTTTTGGCGACATCACCATCAATCTTACGCCGCGCGTGGTGGCGGCCAGTGCGGCGGGGACGATTTCCGCGCAGCGCGGCCAGGAGATTGCGCAGACGCTGGCCTGCATCGCGTGTCACGTCGTCGACCGACCGACTCCCTCGGGTGCGGCGGGTCCCTCGTGGAGCGGTCTCTACGGTCGCGAGCGCTCGGTTTATGTGGGGGGCGTGCCGGGTCCGGTGCTGGCCGATGAGGACTACCTCCGTGAATCCATTTTGGAACCGACGCGCAAGTTGGCGGCGGGGTTCCAGTCGGGTGAGCAGGCGATGCCCAGTTACGCCGGAATCCTGAGCGAGGAAGAGCTGAAGTCGGTGATCGAGTACATCAAGTCGCTGCGTTGAGTTTTAGCCGGGGTCGTTGACCCTGGGGCCTGAGGACTCCATGCTATGGAATGATGAACTTGAAGGTGACGCGTGGCCAAATCATGGCCCGAGGGCTGGCCAATCGCTGCCCAAATTGCGGGGCGCGATCGCTCTTCAAGGAGGGCACACTCTTTGAAGTCAACCCGGCCTGCGGAGAGTGCGGGTTGAAGATTGAACGCGATGAAGGCGGATTTCTCGGCGCGCTGTCGCTTAATTATGGGGTGACGCTGATCGTGTTTGTTCTGCCGGTCATGCTGTTGGCGATCTTCGGGGCCTTCTCCTTTCGCACGGCCTCAATTGTGGGCGGGATCGGGGCGATCGGCTTTCCGGCGCTGTTGTACCGGTCGTCGCGCAGCTGGTGGCTGATGAATTATTACCTGGTCCTGCCCCGGCATCTCCCGGCGAACCTTCCGCCGGTGGCCAAGGGGGAGGATGAAAACATCTGAGTGCGGATTGCGGAGTGCGGAATGCGGATTGGTCGGAGGGCGGAATCGCTGAAAGGGAAATCTGCAGATGAGCGGTGGTCATTGACGACGCAGAGGGCGAACGTGCACGTTGTTACGTATCTGTGACCTGAACGTCGCGAACGGGTAACGTCTGGCCGCTACCTTGGGGTCGCTCGCTGGCTGGCCTCGCCGCCTGACGGGCGCCTCTATTGCATCTCGCCCTCGTTACTGAAACCTACGCTCCTGAAATCAACGGTGTCGCGATGACGCTGGGCCGGCTGGTCGACGGCCTTGATCGCCGTGGGCACAAGCTCACCATTATCCGACCGAGCCAGCGGCATGAGTCGCCCAGGTGTACGGTGACGCAGCGGCTGGCGGGTGAGCAGATCCGCCTCCCCGGAATACCGATGCCCGGGTATCCGCAGTTGCGCATCGGCCTGCCGGCGCGGGCGCGGCTGATCCGGACCTGGAAGCAGCGGCGTCCCGATCTGGTGCACGTCGCGACCGAAGGCCCGCTCGGGTCCTCGGCGATCTCGGCCGCGCGCGTGCTGGGCATCCCGGTGACGTCGAGTTTCCACACCAATTTCGACCAGTACACGCGCGATTACCGGCTGGGCTGGCTGAAGCCGCTCGTCGCGAGCTGGCTGCGCCGCTTCCACAATCGCACGCTCCGGACCTTCGTGCCGACGACTGATTTGCGGGACCGCCTGGCGGTGGAGGGTTACCTCAATCTGCGGATTCTCTCCCGCGGCGTGGATACCGCGCTGTTTGCGCCGGATCGCCGTGACGCCGGGTTGCGGGCCTCGTGGGGCGCGGCACCGGATGATCTGGTGGTGGTGCACGTGGGTCGGATGGCGGCGGAAAAAAATTACCCGCTCCTCTTCCGCGCCTTTGAGGCGATCAAGGCGGTCGAGCCGCGGGCGCGCCTGGTCCTGGTCGGGGACGGTCCGATGCTGGCGACGTACCAGCGGCTGCATCCGGACGCGATTTTCACGGGCTTCTACACGGGGATCAATCTGGCCCGCCACTACGCCTCGGGTGATGTGTACCTGCACCCCAGCTACACGGAGACCTTTGGCAATGTGGTGACGGAGGCGATGGCCAGCGGGCTGGCCGTGGGTGCCTTTAACTACGCCGCGGCCCGCGAGTTCATCCGCGACGGCCAGAACGGCCTTGCCTGCGCCCCGGCTGATGAGGCGACCTTCATCGCTAACGCCGTCCGCTTGGCGCGTGAGCCGGAGTTGCGCCGCGCGTGTGCACAGGCCGGGCGGACGACGGCGCAGACGTTGTCCTGGGATGCGGTGATTGATGGCTTCGAACGGGACCTGATCCAGGCCCGGGACGAGTATCGCTCGCCCCCGGAAGTTGCCGGGGCCGGGCCGGCCAACGCACTTTCTCCTTCGTCATGAGCAAATCGATCCTCCAAGTCCGCTCGGCTATCCTCTCGGATGTGCATCTGGGCACGCCGCACTCCAAAGCCGACGAAGCCGTCCACTTCCTCAAGCACGTGCGCTGCGAGAAACTCTATCTGAACGGAGACATCATCGACGGCTGGCGCCTCCGGCGCGACGGGCGCTGGACGAAGTCGCATACGCGCTTTGTGCGCCGCGTGCTGACCATGGCGCAGAAGAAGGACACGGAAGTCGTCTACCTCCGGGGCAATCACGACGACTTTCTCAGTCGGCTGTTACCGATGCGCTTTGAGCGGATCCACGTGGTCGAGGACATCGTCCTCGAAACCCCGCGGGGCCGCTATCTGATGTTGCATGGCGACGTCTTTGACGGCGTGGTCAAGAACATGGTGTTTCTCGCCCATCTTGGTGACGCCGGGTATGCGGTACTGCTGCGGCTCAATCGCGTGTACAACACGTTTCGGCGCCTGCGGGGCAAGGAGTACTTCTCGCTCAGCAAGGCGATCAAGGCCCGCGTGAAGCAGGCGGTGAGCTTCATCGGAAAGTTTGAGGAGCAGGTTGCCGCGCTGGCGCGGAGCCGTGACTGTGTGGGAGTGATCTGCGGGCACATCCACACGCCGGCCGACAAGATGGTCGGCGGGATTCACTATCTCAACTCGGGCGACTGGGTTGAATCGATGAGCGCCATCGTGGAGCATCATGATGGGCGCTTTGAGCTGATCGCCTTTGAGGACTTTGTCCGTCGCTTCCCGATGGACCGAGGGGCAGCGGCCGAGGCTGCGGACGACGCGGGCGACGATCTGCCGCTGCCCGGCGAACTCCAGGCGTCGGTTGCCCTTCTCGCGTGAGCACCTCTCGCATTCTGGTCCTGTCGGCCAGCTACGGTGAGGGCCATAACTCCGCGGCGCGGGCACTGCAGGCCGCGTTCGGGGAAATTCCGGGCGTGGAGGTCCGGATGGAGGATCTCTTCAACGAAGTTGCGCCGCGATTTGATCGGCTGTCCCGAAAGGGGTACCTGGGTTTGATCAACCACGCTCCGTGGGCGTGGAAAGCCGCTTACAGCTGGCTCGATCGATCTATGGTGGCCACGCATCTCTTTGAAGGCCTGTTCGCGCACCGGGCAGCCCTGCTGCGCCATGTGGAGACGTTCCGTCCGCATGCGGTGTGCAGCACCTACCCGGTCTATGCCTGGCTCTTCGCGCAGCTGAGGCGTCGGGGGGTGGCGCTCCCGCCGATCTACACCGTGGTGACGGATGCGTTGACCATCAACTCCCTCTGGTATCGTGCTCCGGCGGAGCGCTGGTTCGTGACCGATGAAGGCTCGGCGGCGGCGCTGCATCGGGTCGGGCTGCCACCGGCTCGCGTCACGGTGTCGGGGTTTCCCGTCGCCCTCAATTTTGCGGATCGTGCGGCCGATCTGGTGCCGCCCGAGGTGGCGGCGGGTGTGTCGCAGCGCATTCTCTACATGATCAACTCCGGCAACGCCTCCGTGCTGGAGACGACGGAGCGTCTCATCCGGCAGCCGGGGCGCGAGGTGACGATCACCGCGGGTCGCAATGAGGAGCTGCGAAAGAAGCTGGTGCGCATGGCGCAGGGCGCACCGGCGCGCGTCGAGGTGCTGGGCTGGACGCAGCGGGTGCCGGAGCTGCTGATGACGCATCATCTGGTGATCAGCAAGGCGGGCGGGGCGACCACGCAGGAGTCGATCAACGCGCTGTGCCCGATGATTGTGAACCAGATCGTCCCGGGGCAGGAGGAGGGCAACTGGGAACTTTTGAAGACGCATGGGGCGGGAGCCTATGCGGAGACGCCTGATGCCATCGCGCAGACGGTGGATGCCGCGTTCGCCCATGGTGGCGCGCAGCTCGCGCGCTGGCGTCAGGCTTTAAAGACCTTGGCGCGCCCGGCGGCGGCCCGGAGCATTGCCCGCCAGGTGTTGGACGAGCGGGCGGCGGCCGCCTTGGTTCAGGATGCGGGCCGTTCGCGGCGGTCGGAGTCGCCGATGAGCGCCACCTGAGCGACCCGCCCGCCGTCGCTGGCGAGGGTCTTGCCGTGGCGCTCGCGGCAGTGAATCCGCCAAGGCGGGAGTTTGCCGGCCGGAGCGTCCTTTTGGCGATGGACCTTGGTCGGCGTGATCCCGACCGTGGCTTCCTTTCCGGCGGTGCCGCTGCGGTCACTCTGCGTGGGGCGAAGGCCGGACGCAGGGATGATCGAGAGCAGGATCGACGCACACCGGCGTGCGCTTGAATGCCGGGACGGAGGGGGGGCTAGAACTCGCCCGGGCCGGCCTTGAATTTCTTGCGCGTGGCCACCCCGAAGCTCGCGCCGGCCTTTTTCATGGCCGCCAGATTGGTCGCGACGGTGTTTCCCGCGCCGCGGAGGCCGGCGGCGATGACGGTGTTGCACTCGTTGTCATCCATGAAGCGGGTGGCCTCGAGCAGGCGTTTCTGCCCGTCGCGGGGGATGACGATAAAGCCGTGCTTGTCTGCGTGAATCAGTTGGCCCGGCTTGATGCAGGTGCCAAAGACCTCGACTTGGACGTCCCAGCGGAGCGGCCAGCAGTAGGCGTGGCTGACGGCAAGGCGGCGGGCGAGTGCCTTGAAACCGAGGGCCCTCATCTCGTCGAGATCGCGGACGGCGCCATCGGTGATGGTGCCCACGCAGCCAAGGGCGCGGGCGTTGGCGGCCCCGACCTCGCCCCAGAAGGCGCCGTGGCAGCGGGGCCGATCGGCATCCTGCACCACGACGATCTTGGGCCCCGGAATTGAGGCGAGGTACTCGCGGTAGCGGACGAAGTTTTCGGGGTGCTTCCGGATGACCTGCGGGTCGCCGCCGGAGATCACGACCGTGACGGCGTAGCCGATCATGGGGCCCTGCTCGGGCATGAAGTCGCGGGTCTCCTCCGCGTTGACGATTGCGAGCGGGTCGGACCGCGTGATCTGCTCGAGGGCGTTGGCGATCGAGGGCGAGTTCCAGCGACGCAGCTTCTGCAGATCGCCAACGCTGAGCAGGGGCATGACGTTGAACGGGAGCCGGTGGAGCTTACTTCCAGGCGGCTGGATCGAAGACGGTCGCAGCGATGTAGCGGAACGGCTTGGCGCCGGGTTGGACCGCGTTGTTCCAGTAGTAGATCAGGATAAGCTTGCCATCGGGGCGCTGGGCCATGACGGGATAGCCGATGTCGCGATTGGCGCCGTCGCCGGAGCGGAGGGGAATCTCATTGCCCCAGGACTTGCCGTTGTCGGAGCTGAGGCGCATGGCCATGCGTGAGCCGTACATGCTGCGGTAGGCGTAGGCGAGGGCGAGGCGGCCGTCCTTGAGGCGGACGAGGGCCGGGGGGGAACCGCCGTGGCCGGTGTCGGCGACCGGATCCTTCATGCGCTGCCAGGTGGCGCCATTGTCGGAGGACAGATGGGCGGTCATCAGGTCGAGGCTGGTCCCGGTGCGGGTGCGGATCGTGGTGTAGAGCTCGGTGGCCGAGAGCCGCTCGGAGGACGGCATGATGTCGAAGCCGGCATGTTCCTCGCCGAGGTAGCTGAGGAACTGCCAGTTCACGCCGCCGTCGGTCGTGCGGACGCTGGCGACGCGGCCCTCCTTCTTGTTGGCCTTGGCCGTGGTCACGAGAGCGGTCAGGCTGCTCTTGCCGTCGATGAAATAGTCGTTGCGGGTGGCGATTCCGGTGGTGCCGAGATTGGGGAAGCTGAAGGGACCGGCCCAGGATTTGCCCTTGTTGGTGGAATGGTAGAAGATCGTTGGGCCGTCGTCATTGTTGTTGAGACGAGCGAAGGCCAGGACGAACTCCGGGTGGGTGAAGTCCATCGGCTGGTCGAGCGGCTTGGCGGCGACGGCCTTGTCGGCGGCGATCATGTGATCGTAGGCGACACCCTTCTGGCCGGCGTCGTAGGCATCCTCAATGGCCCACGTCTTGCCGCCGTCGAGGCTGCGCGCGTACTTGTGGCGGGCGGTCCTTTGGTCGTAGGTGTGAAGACCGCGGGTCTCGGCGTACTGGGCCTCGACGAAGCCGACGAGGATTTCGTTGTTCCACATCCAGATGCCGCCATTGGCGGGCCAGGCGGCAAAGCGGCCGTCCTGCTGGTAGAGAATGGAGTGTTCGATGGCGGCCCCGGTGGGAGCGGCCGGGGTTTGGGCGTGGGCTGACAGGGCGGCGCCGAAGCTGAGGGCAAGGGCGAGGAGGGTGGAGCGGATCGCGAATGACTTCATGGCAGGGGTTGGGATGCGTTGGAGGACGCCGGGTAGGGACGTCCGCAGGAGGGGTGGAAGCGATCACGGCAGGGGTTGCCGGATCCGGAGCAGGGCAATGAACCGTTTTTGCTAAAACGTTTTAGGATTCTCAAAAGCAAACGAGCTGAGTCAACCCAGAAAGGAGGTGGAGGATGGTTCCGGGGGGCGAGGCGGGAGGACAGGAGCTTCGAGCCAGGAGGTCGCGCAGAGACGCAGAGGCGCAGAGAACCGGAGAGGAATTTACAACCAGTTCCGCTCTGCGGCTCCGCGGCTCTGCGCGGTTTTGGTCCCGTCCGAGATCCTGCTTACTGGCGGATCCAGGCCTCGTTGAAGACGGCGTGCTTGATCGACTTGCGGCCGTCGGCGGCGAAGTGGCTGAAGGACGCGTGGATCAGGCCGTCGCGGCCGAGGATGATGGCCGGGTAGTGGGAGCGATCGATGGGTTCATCCATCAGCGCACGCTGGTGGGGCCAGGTTTTACCGCCGTCTTCGGAGAGCGAAACGGTCAGGCGGCTCCGGCCGGTCTCGGTGTCATTATTGATCAGGATCCAGTGGCCGTTAGGCAGGGTGATGATGTCGCAGGCGGTGCCGGGGTTCACGAGAGCGGAGTCCTGTACGAGCGACCAAGTCTGGCCCTGGTCGGCGGAGCGGCTGACATGCAGCCGCTTGGGGGCGGGGCCGTTGTCGCGCATGTAGGCCACCAGTTCACCGGTGGCGGTTTGGGCGATGGCAGGCTGGATGTTGCCGGCGCCGACGAGGGGCGTGCTGGTGTGCCAGTTCACGCCACCGTCATCGGTGTAGGCCATGAGGGATATGCTGAACCCGTCCGAATAGAGCGGGAGGATCATGCGGCCGCTGGTGGTGAAGAAGGGCTTGGCGCGCGTCTGCCAGCCCATGCGGCGGAAGTAGGGATAGCCCAGCTGGGTGTCGTCGGTGGAGCCATCGAGCTGGGGTACGCGGCCGGCGCGCTTCATGTCCTCGCCCTTGGCGAGGGAAAGGATGCGGGCGCCCTGCGCGGCCCAACGCTCGACCTGCGGGGCGAGGGCCGGGTCGGCGGCGAGGTAGGCGGCGTAGTCCCTGACCTGCTGCTCAACGGAGGCGACGAAGGGATCGCCGGGCTGGATGCCCCGCTCGGTCTTGCCGCCGGGTTTGAGGAGGAGGGAATCCTGCCAGGTCCAGCGCGGGGCGCCTTCGGTATTCAGATAATCGGTACTGAGTTGGTACTTGAGGAGGGACGTCTCCCACTGGTTGGCGATGATCGTGATCCACATGAGCCAGAGCCGGCCCTGCGGATCGAGGAAGAGGATCGGGTTGCAGTCGGGAAACTCCTTCACGTCGGCCATCACGAAGGGGGCGCTCCACGCGGATGCGCCCTTCTTCTTGCGGGCGCCCATCACGACCACGTCGTCGGCCCAGCGTTCGCCGCTGCCCTGAAACCAGCCGACGAGGAGGTCGCCATTGGGGAGCTCGACGAGGGTTGAGCCATGGGCGTGCTGGTCCTGGACGGGGAAAATCAGGTCAGTCTGTTGAAACGCGGCCTGAGCGAGGGCGTTTTGACCGAGGAACCCTCCGAGCAGGGCGAGCGTGGTGACGGAAAAGCGCAGCCAGCGGCCGCAGAGGAGGCGTTTCATGGGGTGGGAGGAGGGTTTGGGCTAGACGGGTCTGTAGGCGCCAATGACCGGTAGGGTCAAGCTTGGGCCGATTCCCGCCGGGCGGCCGGAGTTTGTCGAGCGAGGGCAGAAATCAGCCGGCTGCGGGGGGCCGGTCCGGCCCACTCACGCTACGCCGAACCCTAGGGGTTCTCATCCCTCCGTCTGGGACACTCCTGTCGCGAGGATAGCCCGTGGTCAGCGAAGGCTGTTGGGCGAAAAGTGGCGGAGGAATTGCGATTTCAACAAGAACATCAGGGGGCGCTAATATCTGCGGGCTGATCGACCCAAAGCGGCCAAATTGAGATGCATTCGAGCCTGCCAGCGACGCTCGGCACCATGGAGCGAAAGGCAATCCGACGCGATTTTTCGTCGGGCCGAAGAGTTGACGGTGACTATTTTCGCGCGGCCCAAAGTTCGGCGATGGGCACGGCGAACATCTGCTGACCGAAAGACAAGGCCGAGTCGCCATCGTAGAGGACGATTCCGCAGCGAAACGCCGCGCCCGTCGCCTCTCGCAGTCGATTGAGTCCACGAAAGTCGCTCTCACCGACGGTGGATGACGCCTTGACCTCGACGCCACTGATCAAGCGACCGTCGCGTTCGAGCACGATATCAACCTCCAGTTGGTCTTTGTCCCGATAGTGAAAAAACCGATGGCTGCCGTCCGTCCAAGAGGCTTGGCGGCGCAGTTCTTGATAGATGAAAGTTTCCAGTAGTTGGCCAAAGAGGGATCGGTTTTCTTTCAACGCGGCGACATCTGCACGCAGCAAGGCTGCGACGAGGCCGGTGTCAGCCAAGTGCAACTTCGGCGTCTTGATCAACCGACTCAGGCGGTTGTGGTGCCATGGAGGTAGGATATCGATGAGGAAGACCTGCTCCAGCAGTGTCAGGTATTCGCGGATTGTGGGCCGGCTGAGCTCAAAAGGTCCCGCGAGTTCACTCGCGTTGAAGAGCCGGGCAGTTTGTCCGGCGGCGAGTTCCAGCAGCTTTGGCAACACATTGAGGGACCGGATGCGCGTCAGGTCACGCAGATCCCGTTGGGTGATTGCGGCGACATATTGCAGTTGCCACTCCCGCCGCCGCCGCTCGGTGGTGCGGGCCAGTGCGGCGGGAAATCCTCCGCCCGCGACCCGGTGAATCAACTCTTCGCCCAGCCTGCCTCCAGTCGTAATTGGAAATTTCCCACCAAAAAGTCGATCGATGAAGCCGGTCCCCGGCGCCCGCCCGCCTATCTCCAGTTGCGTGAGCGGCCCCAGGCGCAGGACCTCCATCCGGCCCGCCAAGGAGTCGGCGAGTTTTGGGAGCAAGAGCACGTTGGCCGAGCCGGTCAGAATCAGCCGTCCGGGCCGGCGGTCCCGGTCCACCAATCCTTTGATCGACGTAAACAGCTCCGGGACGCGCTGCACCTCATCCAATACGGCCCGCTCGGGTAACTCGGCGCAAAATCCCACCGGGTCCGCTCGCGCCGCGCGGAGAATATTTTCGTCGTCAAACGTGAAGTAGGTGTAGCCTCGTTTCTTCGCCACTGCTTGGGCCAGGGTCGACTTGCCGCATTGCCGCGGCCCATGAATCAGAACCACCGGGGTGTCGGCCAAGGCTTCCTCCAGTCGGGCGAGCGCAAACCGGGGGTAAATTTCATTGGCACTCATGCGCCCGGCCAGCCTGCCTTCTCTTCCGTCCAAATGAAAGAATAAACGCGTCTATGTGAAACTACCTGTGCGTCCAAGTGAAATTCCAAGAACCATTTGTCATGCGGTGCAGAGCCAAACGCCATGACCCTGCGTTTTATTATAGGCTGCGAGTTCTTGCTTCGAGACCACCCGCTTGCGACGTCGGAACGCAACTAGCCGATTCGCGGTTCGTTAGCAAACTGGCGGAGAGGGAGGGATTGGTGCCGCGACCGCGGCAGTGCTACGCACTCGCCGACGGGGTCGGCGCCCTGCTGCGCTGCGCTTCGCCGAACCCCAAGGGTTCTCATCCCTCCGACT
>CAMAXB010000051.1 GCA_945862035.1 Opitutus sp. GAS368 | reverse complement strand
GGTCGTTTCAGGGGCGGCGTCACGGTCAGGCCACGCTTGGCGTGCCGGGCGATCAATTCGTTTCGCTCCCCGAGCCAGAGCTCATCGGCACCGGTGGTGATCGGAGAGAGGGTGGCAATAGGCTTGTCCCGATCCAGCACGGTCACGGTCCGCCCCGCGCGCACCTGCCGGAGGTACTTGCTGAGATTGTTCTTCAGGTCGGCCGTTTTCACGTTCATCGCTCAAAGGTAGCTAGGTAATCTAGCTACGTCAAGGCAGCTGCTGCCGCCCCGGCGACCAGCAGGTCGTGCGGCCGCCGATTTCCTCGCGGACCAGCCCCTCGCCGGACTTGGGACAGCGACCGCCGTCCTTCCAGCGATGCCGGAAGAGCCAACTTGGGGGCGGATCCGCAAAGGTTTCGCCGATGGTTTTCAGCGCGTGGTCCGCCACCCAGCGAGTCTGGCGGTGGAGCGCGGCCACCTCGACCGGGGTCAGGGATCCGGCGGGCCGCCGGGGATGCACGCCGGCCCGCCAGAGGATCTCATCGGCCATCCAGTTGCCCACGCCGGGGAAGCGCTCCTGCATGAGGAGTACGGCCTTGATCGGACTTTTGGCTCGCCGTCGGAGGAAGGTGGCGACGGCCTCGCGGGTAAAGTGTTTGGACATCACCGCGGGCGCGATCTCGGTCCACCACACGGGAGCTTCTGGTCCCACGGCGAACTGCACGCGCCCGAACATGCGGAAATCGGAAAAGATGAGAGCCTGTCCGCTCTGCTCAAGCACGAGGTGATCGGCCTTGCGGGGCAGGTAACCGGCGGGCTGCACGCTCAGTTCGCCGGTCATGCCCAGGTGCAGGCCGAGCCAGACGCCGCCGCTGGCGCGGAAGAGCATCTGTTTCGCGGCCGCCTCCGACGCGATGAACGTGGCGCCGGTCAGGTACCGGGCGATGAGGCGGGGCTTGGTTCCCCGAAAAACGCCCGCCTTGGCGTGGAGGCGCACGCCCTCGATGCGCTGACCCAGGCCTGGGTTCCAACGTTTGCGCATGTACTCCACTTCGGCGAGTTCGGGCATGCCGCGGACCAGAGCTCAGGCGAGCGTTTTCGCAAATGCCCCGAAGTCGACGTGTACGGTGACCCCGGGGATCGCGAGCCGATGCCAGGTGGCCTCGTCATACTCGCCGGTGCAGACCCCGGCCGCGCGCGTGCCGGCGCTGAGCCCGGCGCGGACATCCGATTCGCGGTCGCCGACCATGACGCATTGGGTCGGGTCAAGTCCGTGGGCGGCGATCATCTCAAGAATGAAGCGAGGTGAGGGCTTGCGGTAGACCGAGGGTTGGTCCGGGGCCTCGGGGGCGGTGCAGCTGCCGGCAAAGATATCCGGCCCGAGTTCCAGCAGTTCGACCAAGCGGGCATTGCAGCGGAGGGCATCATCGAGGGTGAAGTAGCCGCGACCGACCCCGGACTGGTTGGTGAACAGGAAGAAGCGGTAGCCGAGACCACGGGCGCGGATGAAACCCTCGCGGACCCCGGGGAGTAGCTGAACCCGCGTGGGATCGGCGAGGTAGGGGACGTCGACGATCAGGGTCCCGTCGCGATCAAGAAAGAGCGCTTTCAAGGCTTGCGAGCCACGTAGGCGATCAACTCGGCCGGGGTGACGGTCGCCGTGCCGAGTTTGCCCACCACCACACCGGCCGCGGCGTTGGCGAAGTGGGCGGCCGTTTCAAGGTCGGCGCCCGCCGCCAGAGCCAACACCAGCCCGGCGATGGAGGTGTCCCCGGCGCCGGAAACATCGAACACCTCGCGCGCCGCCGTGGGAATCTGTTTGAGCACGTGGCCGTCCCGGCTGAGCAGCATGCCGTCCTCGCTCAGCGTGATGACAAGATTCCTTACCTGGTAGCGCTGATGGATGCGCTGGCAGATTTCCTCCGCTGGGAAGGGCTCATGGGACGAGAGCTCGATGCCGGCCAGTTGGGCGGCCTCGCGCCGATTGGGCGTGAGGAGGTCAAGATCGCGAAAACGCAGTGCGTTCCTCGGTTTGGGATCGAGCGCGACGAAGGTGGCCTTGGCGCGGGCCCGGGCGGTGATGGCCGCAACGAGATCGTCAGTCAGGAGGCCCTTGGCGTAGTCGGAGAAGATGAGGGCGTCCGCCTCGGCGATTTCCGCCGCCAGCCGTTTCAACGCCGCCTTGGCTTCCATCCGATAGGAGGCGGGCGGTCCCTCGCGGTCGAGGCGGCAAAGCTGCTGATGCTGGAGGATGACGCGGGTCTTGATGATGGTCGTGCCGGTTCCCGTCGTGCTGATGGGTTTGACGCCGCTGGCCTTGAGGATGCCGCGGATGCGGCGACCGGCCTCGTCCTCGCCCATAAAGCCGGCGATGGTGGGCTTGGCCCCGAGGGAGGAGCAATTGAGGGCCACATTGGCGGCTCCGCCGGGAGTGTAGGTGTCGCGTTTGATCTCAACCACGGGCACCGGAGCCTCGGGCGAGATGCGGGTGGCATCGCCCCACACGTAGTGGTCCAGCATGACGTCGCCAATGACGAGGACGCGGAGACCGGAGATCTTGTCGAGCAGGCTGCGGATGCGTGCGGGTGAGAGGGCCATGGAAAGAATCAGCGCAATTCCCACTCGTACGAGTGGCGGGAGAGAAGGGTGGGGCGGCGGGAGGTCACCTGGACGACGTCCTCGATCCGGCAGCCGCCGAGACCGGGATAGTAGAGTCCGGGCTCGACCGTGACAACAGAACCGAGCGGCAGGGGGCAGTCGACGGCCGAGACGCGCGGGGCCTCGTGAATGTCGAGACCGAGCCCGTGACCGGTGCCGTGGAAGAAGCCGACCGAGCCCTTGGGCGTACGCCGGGTCTCGTAGCCCCGAGCGGCGAAGACATCGAGGCATTGCTGATGGACGATGCGGCCGTTGACCCCGGCGCGAATCGCGTCGATGGCCGCCTTCTGGGCGGCGCGAACCGCGTCGACCAGCTTGGACTGGGCGTCGCTCGCGCGGCCCCGCAGGTAGGTGCGGGTCATGTCGCCGTGGAAACCCGTGGCGGTGATCCGCGGAAAGATATCGACGATCACCAGCTCGCCAGGGCGCAGCGGCCCGGATCCGCGGCAGTGGGGATCGCAGGCTTGGTCGCCGCCGGCAACGATGGTGTTGGCCGCCACGCCGCCGACCTCGAGGCAGGCGACCTCAATGGCGAAGCGGACGCGCTCACTGGTTAGTGGTTTGCCCTCGAGCAGCAAGTTCCGGCCGCGGGGCCGGCTTTTGCGCAGAAGGCGCTCGGCGGCCTCGAAACCGGCGGAAGCACAGCGGTTGCCGCTCCGAATCGCGGCGGCCTCGTCAGCGGACTTGATGATGCGCTGGGGAAAGACCGCGCCCTCGATCACCTTCACGCTGAGACCGGCGGCGCGCAGACGGTCGAGCAGGCCGGCGGGAAAATCCTCCGGCACATGGAGCTGCTTGATCTTGAAATCGCGCGCCAGCAGCGGAATGACCTCGGCGGGACCCACCTTGGCCTTGGGATTCCCGACGCGGAGGCGCTCGACAAAGAGCTCCAGCCGGAGGACGGCATCGAAATCCGACTCTTTTAGGGCGCGGCCGTACTCGAGCGCGTTGAGGACCCCGATTTTGCGCGAGCCGACCTCCAGCGCGATGAAGGGATCGTGCACCTCAAATCCGGCGAAGTAGCGCAGGTCGGCGCTACGGTGGGTATCGGTGTAAAGAAGCAGGGCGGACTTGGCCACGGGAAGAGGGTTGAGTTGGCGGAACCGGGCGATTACCCACCTTCTCTGTGAAAAACGCAAATCCGGTTTCATGGGCGGCTCGCTGCTGCTGGGTTCTCGCTTTGGCGCTGGCGCTGAGCGGGTGCGGGCAGGCCCAGCCGGCAGCCGAGGCGGCTCCGAAGTCGGTGGGGGACTATTTCCCCGTCAAGCTGGGCGGGCAGACGGTGCAGCTGCAGTTTGCGGTGACCGGCGCGGAGATGCAGCGGGGCCTGATGGAGCGGCGCGATCTCAAGCCGGAGCAGGGCATGATCTTCGTCTACCCCCGCGCCCAGAGCCTGAGCTTCTGGATGCGCAATACCCCCACGCCACTCGATATCGGCTTCTTCACCGCGGACGGAGAACTCCGCGAGATTTACCCGCTGCATCCCTTCGACGAGACCCCGGTGCCCTCGCGGCGCAAAGACCTGCAGTTTGCGGTCGAGCTGAATCAAGGTTGGTTTCAGGCGAATCAGGTGAAGCCGGGTGACAAACTTGACCTCGCGGCGGTAGCGGCCGCCCTGAAAGCGCGGGGCTTTCCCCCGCGCGCCTTCGGCCTCCCCCACTAGGCTCGCGAGCTTGTCGGATCGGCGGGCCACGCCGTCACGTCGGGTGACCGTCCCGCCGGCGAGCCGCGTCCCGCTGCGCCGTGCCTTGCATCAACGTTTCGAATACGATCCGGCCGATTCCCAATCCGGCGGCGCCGGAGCCGGTCATGGCCGTGGGCATGGCTCCCCGCACCACGTTTGGCGGGGCGATTCCCGCCGAGATCGATTTCCTGGCGTTCAGCGATCTCGCCCAAGCGAAATCATGGGTGATGACGCCCTCTCGGGCCGAGGTGCAGGCCGTGATGGCGGAAGTCGGTGCGGCCAACGCGGTGCTCGCGCTCTATTTCCGGCCGCCCTCCGTCCTCGACGAGGCCAGCGGTCTGCGCAAAGCGGGGGCGATCCTCGGTCTTTTCGGCGCGCCGATGCGGCCATCGCGGATGTGGTCGCGGGCAAGTTCAAGCCTCAGGGCAAGCTTCCCTTTGCCCGCGCCAAGACGGCGGACGCCATCCGCCGTTAGGCGCCCGACGCACCGGGCGACGACCCTGCGGACACGCTTTATCTCCTCGGATGCGGCCAGGCCGATTGACGCCATGAGCCCGGTCCGCACGCCCCGGGGGCGCGGATCAGGCCAACCCGAGCTTACTCCATCCGGCCGCGGCGCGCATCCTTGCCCTTGGCGTCGTCGGTGGGAATCTCGTTGTCGGTTTTGAGCAGCAGGACCGGGGTCTTGGTCTTGACCCAGAGATCGGCTTCCTTGAAGTGCTTGGCCGGGATATTTTCCATGGCCTCGCCGATCGTCTTTACCGGCAGGAGCCGGCCCTTCTTGGTCGTGTTGAACTCGTAGGTGGCGCGGTGGATCCGCTCGAGTGCGGTGGCCACGCTATCGCTCTCCGGGAGCTGCACGACCCAGCCGACAAAATCATGGTCCGGCAGGTCCCCGTTGGGATCGGAAATGACGATGGCGAACTGCTTTTTGACCGCGGGCGGCTTCTCCTCGTCTGTCTCGGGTTGCACCATCAGATTCATGTCCTCGACAATCTGGCGCAGCACCGCCGGCGGGATGGAGTTCTTCTTGAGGATTTCGGCAACCTTGTTGACGTCGATTTTCGGCATGGAGTTCGGGCGGTTTTGGAACCACGAATGGACACGAATGAATCCTAATGTAAAGGATGCTGAGGCCCAACGGCAGGACGAGCGCTTCGACGTGGTCGATGCGAACGACGTGGTCGTGGGCCAGGCGACCCGCGGGGAGGTCCACGCCCGCGGCCTGTGGCACCGCGCGGTGCACGTGGTCGTTTACAACCGGACGGGCGAAGTTTTCCTGCAGAAGCGATCCAGGGCCAAGGATACGTCCCCCGGCTGCTGGGCGTCCTCCTGCTCCGGCCATGTCGACGCAGGGGAAGACTATGACCTCGCCGCCCAGCGCGAACTCGCCGAGGAGATCGGGGTGATCGTGGCTTCGCCGCCCGCGCGCTGGTTTCGGATGGAACCGAGCGAGGACACCGGCTGGGAGTTCGTCTGGATCTATCGGATGACCGGCGAGGGGCCGTTCACGCTGAATCCCGCGGAGGTCGAATGCGGCCAGTGGCTGGCGCCCGCGGCGATCACAGCGGCGATCGCCGCCCGTCCCACAGAATTTGCGCCGGCGTTTCGACTGCTTTGGAAGCGGGCGCTTACCCAGCCAGGCGGATTTCGATCCGTTGCCCGCGAATAACGCGAATCTTCACGAGTCAGAAACGACCGGAGGGGATATTTTCAGGCCAAAGCCGGAGGCTGCTGAATTCGGATTCGAGGATTCGCGGCGATTCGCGTGAATTCGCGGGCGGTCTCTGCGGGCGGCGAACTCAGCGTTCGCGCAGGTCCTTGATCGCCGCAAACTGCTTGGGCGAGATCAGCCGGCGCGGGACGCGGGTCTCTGCCTCCTTGAGCATCTTGTCCCAGTCCTCCTCTGTGGGCACATGCGGCTCCCAAGAGGAATGATGCCCCTGTTTCCGTTCCCAGACGATGTTTCCGCCGTGGATGGTCGCGACGACCTGAAATTTGCCCAGTTCGGGATCTTTCTTCCACCAGCCGATTTCCATGCTCATGCGTGAGGCGAGGCTAGCGAAGCGGAGTGCCCTGCCGCCAGAGCAATCTCGGCCACCCTCGCACCGGGGTGGAATCTGCCGCCGCGCGCCGTCACCTTGCGCACGGTCAGGACCCCTCCGTGCAGGTCGACCAGCAGCGCTCCGCGCGGCGGTCCAAAAGCACCGGTATTGATCACCACCCGACCGCAGGGGCGGGTCCAGACTCCGGGATTGTGGATATGCCCGGTGATGATCACGCGCGCCGAGGGCCGCTGGGCGGCGGCCAAGTCCGCGGCGAGACGGGGGGTGTCGCGCCATGCTCGCAACATAGCGATGATCTTGCGCGGTGGAAAAAGGGTGATGCTCAGGCGGTGAAGGCGGGCGATGGCCGTGGTGGCCCGCCGGTCGAATTCCCGGGGTAGCTTTTGACAGGCGGCGCGGTGGGCCCTCAGCCGGGTCGCGAGGGTGTGACGTTCTTCCGCAGGAGCGGCAGCCAACTGGTGATCAATGCGACGCGCAAGCTCGGCGCGCAGCGTGCTCCAGGGGCTGGCCTCGGGAAAGAGAACGTCGCCGTGGGTCACCCACACCTCGCCGTTGGCGAGCAGGAGCTCGTGCAGCTCGCTGATCGCGGGATCGTGATTTCCCGTAAGCAAGGTGACCCGCGGCACGCGGCGGCGAAAAAACTCCAGAAGCCCTGCAAGTTCGTCCGCGGGGAGGTCGCGCTCGGTGTCGCAGGTGTCGCCATTGAGGACCAGGTGGTCCACCCCCGCAAAAAGGGGGGCGAGCTGCTCCGGATCCCGGATACGGCTGTCCGCATCGAAGATATGCAGATCGGAAAGGATGCGCAGCACCGGAAGCGCGTCTGGCTCAGCGACCGAAGGGCAGGGCATCCTTGAGCGCCTCTTTCATCCTGTCCCTCATCCTCCCGCCCAGTGCAAGGCGCTCAAAGTCCTCCGGTGGGGTGAACAGGCTATCCGCGAAGGATTGCCGCTGAGTGGCCGTGACTTCCACGCGAAAGCGCTCCCGGCCGGCCTTGTTCTTGCCGACGACCCGCAGCGGGAAAAAGCCCTGCTCTGCAGGCTCCGCCGCCCAGGCGTGGCGTGGCGTGAGCAGTCGGGTCATCATGGGCACAACTGCAATCCATCCGCGTGCCGCGTGCAAGCGTTCGGCACTTGCCTCAGGGAAACCCGCCGACTGGAGTGCGCCCATGGCAGTCCTCGGAATCCTCCCGGTCGTACAGGCCCAACGCGCGAGCGAAGTGCCGTTCGCGGCCGCCTGCGCTTACCTCGCGAAGGCCCTCGCCCCGGGCAGCTTGGAGCACGTGCGCGTCCTGGCCCTCGCGCCGGGGCAGACTGAGCGCATCGAGTTGGCCGGCGGGGCCTCGGGGTTGGCGCAGGTTTATTGCACCAAGCCGCGGGCGGAAGGGAAATCCGAATCCCACCAACGCAACACTCACCTGCAGGCGATCGTGGCGAGCGCGGAGTTGATTGAACTCACGCCTGCTCGGAAACGCTCGCTGCAGGAGGGTTTTTCCGCGGAGCGCGACGGGCTCTTTTGCGAGGATTTCACGAGGGGTTCTCGTCTGCGGGTGGATCCGGGAGAGGTTGCGGTTTTCTTCCCACTGGACGCGCATCTGCCTTCAGTGGCGGCCGACGCACCGGGACGCGTGGACAAGTCGGTGGTGAAGGTTTCGGTGGGCGCGTGAACTACCGCCACCAGTACCACGCCGGCAATTTTGCCGATGTGCTCAAGCACGCGCTGCTGATCCCGCTTCTGCGCGGGATGCAGCGCAAGGACAAGGGTTTCCTCTACCTCGACACGCATGCGGGCCGCGGCCGCTACGACCTCGCCTCCGCGGCGCGCGGCGACACGCTGGAACGCACACCGGAATGGCCGGCCGGGGTTGGTCGGCTGTGGGAGCGCACGGATCTCCCGGCGCCGGTTGCGGACTACCTCGCCTTGGTCAAGGCGTTTGATCGCCGCAATCGCACCGCGGCGGAAGCGGTGGACCTCTCCAAGCCGCGCTTCTACCCGGGTTCCCCGTGGCTGGCGCAGGCCTTGGCCCGTCCGCAGGATCGCCTGGCGCTGTGCGAGAAACACCCGGAGGAATTCGCCGCACTGCGGGCCGAGCTCGATTTCGAGGCACGCGCCACGCTTCAGTCGATGGATGGCTACACCGCGGTCAAGGCCGTGCTGCCTCCGCCGGAGAAGCGGGCCTTTGTCCTGATCGATCCGCCGTTTGAGGACCCCCGTGAGTATGCCCACGTGGTGGGCGCGCTGCGCGAGGGACTGCGACGCCTGTCGGGCGGCACCTTTGCCGTGTGGTATCCGTTGACCGAGCGGGCACGCGTTGACGCGTTTTTTGCCGAGCTGGTCGCGCTGCGCCCGCCGCCGACGTGGTCGGCCGAACTCACGGTGGTGGGTCCAACTTCGCCCGTGAAGATGAAGGGCTGCGGCTTGGTGGTGATCAATCCACCCTGGCAGATCGACCGGGAGCTCTCCCCGCTGCTCCCTTGGCTCGCGTCGGTGCTCGCGCAGAGCCCGGGCGGAACCGCGGACCTGCGCTGGCTGGTGCCGGAGTGAGCGCGGCTTCCGCCGCGCTCATTTCAAATTTCAGATCTCAGATTTGAGCCGCCGGGTCTCGCCCAGCACCGGCTAAACTAGAGCTTGAAGGGTTTGGAGAGCAGCTGCTGCGTGAGAAAAACGGTCTGGGCCGAAGCCAGCTCCTTGATGCCCTTCTGGCCAAGGGCGATCAGGCTCTGAAGCTGCTCGTGGGAGAAGGTGGCCTCTTCGCCGCTGCCCTGCACCTCGACGAACTGACCGCGGCCGGTCATCACGACATTGAAGTCGACCTCGGCGTCCCGGTCCTCGACGTAGGCGAGATCCAGCAAATCACGGCCGCCACAGACGCCGACGCTGACCGCGGCGACCGAATCAGTCAGGGGATTCTCCGCGATCTTCCTCGCGTCGAGCAGGGTCTGGACCGCGAGGCGCGCCGCCAGATAGGCGCCCGTGATCGATGCGGTCCGCGTGCCACCGTCGGCCTGGAGGACATCACAGTCCACCCAAAGCGTATTCTGGCCGAGCTTCTGCAGGTCGATGATCGCGCGGAGGGAGCGTCCGATCAGGCGCTGGATTTCCACGGTCCGCCCGTCGATGCGACCCTTGCTGATGTCGCGGGCCTTTCGCTCGTGGGTCGAATAGGGCAGCATGGAATATTCCGCGGTGAGCCAGCCTCCGGGAACTTTCTGCTGCTTCATCCAGGTGGGCACATTAGGCTCGATCGTAGCGGCGCAGATCACGCGCGTATTGCCAAAGGAGACGAGGACCGAGCCGGTCGCGTGAGGCGCGATGTCGGCTTGGAAAGTGATGGGGCGCAGCTGGTCGACACGGCGGCCATCGGCGCGGGAGGGTTGGTTCATGGAAAAATCAGGATTCCTCGCGGTCCGGCGCAAGGCGGGTCTTGCGCGGAACCTCGGGCTGCATTTGCGACATGTACGCGATGAGTCGGTCGTTGAATTCCTTGGCGGGGTCGTGGCCCATTTTCTTGAGCGCCTGGGTCAGGGCGGCGACCTCGACGAGGCGGGCCATGTCGCGGCCCGGGCGCACGTAGAGTTCGATGTGGGGCACCTTCAGCCCGAGAATCTCGTAATAGTATTCCTCCAGCCCGGTCCGCTCCTCGACCACGTCAGGGGTCCATTCGCAGAGGGAAATGACCAGATCGATGCGCTTGTCGAGGCGGACGCTCTTCACGCCGAACATCTCGGCGATATTGATGATGCCGATGCCGCGGCACTCCATGTAGCCGCGGTTCAGCGGCCGGCTGTTGGCGTTGAGTTCGCGGCCGTCGACGAGGGAAATGACCGTGAGATCGTCGGCCACGAGCGAATGACCGCGCTCGATCAGGGCCAGCGCGCACTCGCTCTTGCCGACGCCGGACGAGCCGCGGAGCATCACGCCGATGCCTTTGATGTCGAGGGTGGTGGCGTGCTCGGTCGCGGTGGGGGCAAATTCATGGTCGACGCAGACCGTGGCAAGGTTGACCCAGTTCATCGTGATCATCGGCGTGCGCAGGATCGGGAGCTTTCGCTCCTGCGCGATCACCAGCAGCGGATGGGTGGGATTGAAGTTGCGCGTCAGCACGAGGCAGGGAATGCCGCGATCCACCATCTCGTTGAAGATTTCGATCTGCTGGCGCTGGCTCACCGATTTGAGGTAGGTCATCTCGGCGGCCCCGAGGACCTGAATGCGCTTGTTCGCGAAGTACTTGAAGAAGCCGGTCAGCGCGAGGGCGGGACGATTGATCGACCCCTCCTTGATCAGGCGATGCAGGCCGGCCTCACCGGTGACAACCTCCAGGTTGAGCTTGTCGCGGTAGGTCTCGACGAAGTGGGCGACGGTGATGCCGTTGATGGCTTTGGGCATGGCGGGGCGCGGTTTCGAGGGAGGTTCAGGCAAAAGATGCCTGGGGGGGAGCAAAATCGCGCGCCGGCCGGGGGACCTCGATTCGGTCCCGGACGCGCCTACATATTGAAATCCTTGCCGAGGTAGAACTCACGTGCCTCGGGGTCATTGATCAGGAAATCGCCCGTGCCCTCCTTGAAAACCCTGCCTTCCCGAATGAGGTAGGCGCGGTCGACGATGCGGAGGGTTTCGCGGACATTGTGATCGGTGATGATCACGCCGATGCCCCGTGCCTTGAGGGAGAGGACGATGCGCTGGACCTCGGCCACCGAAATGGGATCGATCGCGGCAAAGGGTTCGTCGAGCAGCAGGAACTTGGGCTCCGTGACAAGGGCGCGCGCGATTTCAAGCCGGCGGCGCTCACCGCCGGAAAGGGTGTAGGCCTTCTGCGTGGCGACGTGCGTGAGGTTAAGCTCCTCCAGGTGCCGGCGGACGCGATCCGGGCGCTCGCGGCGGGGGAGCCCGATCGTTTCGACGATCGCGAGAATGTTTTCCTCGACCGTGAGCTTGCGGAAGATCGAGGCCTCCTGCGGTAGGTAGCCGATCCCGAGCCGGGCGCGCTCGTGCATGCGCAGGTGGGTGGCATTGCGGCCGTTGATCAGGACGCGACCGCTGGTGACCGGAACCAAGCCCACGACCATGTAGAAGGTCGTGGTCTTACCTGCGCCATTGGGGCCGAGAAAGCCGACGATCTCTCCCGCGGAGACGTGGATGTCGACGCCGTTGACGACGGTGCGGGTACCGAACGTCTTGACCAGGCCCAAGGTCTGGATGGTGGCCGTGGCGGCCTTGACGGGAGAGTCGCTCATGGGGCGGGAGTCTCCGGCGCGGCGGTATCCTTGGCATTGGCACCGAGGTCCTTGATCTCCGGACCGCTGAACTTGGGCTTCTCGATCAGGACCTGACGCTGCCCGCGGAGCAGGGTGATGATCTCGCCAGCTCCTACAAAATCGTCGCCCCGGTCGATCAGCACGGGATCGCCGGTCAGTACGATCTTCTCCTCCAGCGGCAGAACCTCGGCCCGTTCACAGGTGGCCTCGCGCTGATCCTGAATGATGCGCACGTTTCCGGTCGCCAGCAGGTATTTGAACCGCTCCAGAGTCCCGACGGCGGCCTCTTTTTCGCCGACGCGCGACGCGATGATCTCAAGGCGATCGCAGGCGATGCGCAGGTTGGTGGCCGTGAGCACCACATTGCCCGTGCAAATGACCCGCGTCTCCGTGTCGGTGCTCGTCATTTCCAGCAGGTCGGCCTCAAGCGTGGTGCGCTGAGGCACGGCTGCCGGTACCGCGGCGCGAAGGCTGGGCAGCAGGGTCAGGCCGACCAGAAGAACGAGGGCGCGAAAGAAGTTCATTTGATCAAAAGGGGAAGTTCCGCGCGAAGGACCACGCGGGCATTGCGTTGGACGATGATCCGGCGGGCGCCGTGGTCGTAGCGCCAGGCTTCGCCGGTGACCTCGATGTCGTCGCGCACGAAGCGCACGGCGTCGTTGCCCTCAATCACGCGGGTGGTGGTGTCGACGGTGGCGGCCTTGCTGAGCAGGACCGACTCGACCTTGTTGGCGGCGTCTCGGGCAAACATGGTCACCGTCACGTCCGCGAACCGTGGTTTGCGCGGATCGGTGAGGATGGCCTCATTGCCCCGCACGAGCAGGGTCCGGTTGCCCTCGTCGTTGAAGAATGGCAGGGAGAAGTTCTTCACCGGGGTGGGGGCGCTGAGCTGGGGCGTCTGCCCCGGCAGCGCCAGGGCCGCGGCGAGGAAGAGAGTGGCGGTGGTCCTCACGGATGGAAGGTTGGACTCCGGTGGGCTAGGATTTGTTCACACACTTCGCGCACGGCTCCGTGACCGGCTGATCGGGCGGTGACGTAGTCGGCGGCCTGCAGGGCCGCCGGCATGGCCGCGGGAACGCTCACCCCGATCCCGGCCCAGATCATGGCCGGCGCGTCGATATCGTCATCGCCCATGTACACGCACGCGCCCGCTTCAAATCCCAGCGCGGCCGTCAGCTCGCGCAGCGCCGTCACCTTGTCGGTGCGGCCCTGGATCACGTGGGGGATCTTGAGCTCGCTGGCCCGGACGGTGGTGGCGCCCGAGGCGCGTCCACTGATCCACGCCACAATGATTCCGGCCTGGCGGAGGCGCACCAGCCCCATGCCGTCGAGAATCGAAAACACCTTGGTCTCCGTGCCGTCGGACGAGATATGAATGGTCCCGTCGGTGAGGATTCCGTCGACGTCCATCGCAAACAGACGGACGGCCGCCCAGGAGGACGCGGGGATTGCGGATTGCGGACTGGGGAGTGCGGATTGCTGGCTACTCACGGGTGAAAGAGGGAGGGACAGGTCGAGGGCTTAATTCC
>CAMAXB010000050.1 GCA_945862035.1 Opitutus sp. GAS368 | reverse complement strand
GCCCGATCCGCTCTGTCGGGAGCACAAGGCACGGTCCGCGCTGCGCGGGATGCTACTGAAGGACTTCGTCGCCGAAACCCTCCAGGCCGGCCTTGCCCAAAGCGCCGCCGCCCGGGTCGAAGCCCGACCCCGCAGTCCGTTGCCCGTGATCCGCAAGGCCACCGGGGTGCCTCACCCGGCTCTGTCCAACCGAGACATCGACGCCCTGCTCGTCGCCGAGGATGCCCATGGCGGCGATTGACGTCCCCGATCTCAATCTCTGGCTCGCGCTCATCGACCCCGACCACGCGCACCACGCCCGCGCCCGCCGCTACTGGGAAAACGACGCGGCTCCCGACATCGGCTTTGGCCGCGTGACCATGCTGGGCCTGCTCCGCCTACTCACCAACCCGCAGGTGATGCACGGCGCGGCCTTCACCTCCGCCGAGGCATGGGATGCCTACCGTGCCTTCGCCATCCTGCCCGAGGTCGTATTCATCGACGATTCCCTCGCGGCCGAAAATCGCTTCGAGCTCTGGAGCCGCGTCCCGGGCTTTCCCGCCCACCGTTGGACCGACGCCTGGATCGCGGCCCTCGCCTCCTCCGCCAGCGCCCGCGTCGTTTCCTTCGACGCGGATTTTTCCACCTTCGCCGGGCTAGAATTTCTCCACCTGCGGCGCTAGGGATGGAGGCGAAGGGAGGAGCTAGAATCTAGAAGTTAGAATCTAGGAGGTAGAGACGGGAACGCGGAGGAAGGGTCGCGGACGCGGCCCTATCTCAAATCTGAAATTTGAAATCTGAGATCTGAGATGGCGCGGCGGATGCGCCGCGCATCCGGACCGGCCTCAACGAGGCGAGCTACAACAACCCCCAACGTCCATCCCCCAACCTCCAACTCGGGCGCTGCCCGGTCTCCTCCGCGCGTCCGCCTCCCGTCTCCCGTATCCGGACTCCCGTCTCCGGTCAACAGTCTCCCCCGAGGCTCCGCCGCGGCTTCCTCCGCGGAAGCTTCACCACCAGCTCGCCGGCGATGAGTTTTTCCTTCTGCGGGCGGGTGAGCTGCTTGAGCTGGTACTCGCGGCGGAGGGCGCGGCTGACCGTCATCGGGCCTTCCTGGAAAACCATGGTCACGGGACGCCGCGGACGCGTGTACTTGGCGCCCTTGCCGGAATTGTGAACCGCCACCCGCGCGGCGACATCGCGCGCCGTGCCGATGTAGAAGTTCCCGTCGGCACAGCAAAGGAGGTAAACGTAGGCCTTGGGCGCGGGCATGGAAAATACGCGAACAGTGCAAACCGCCGCTCCCCAAAGCGCAACCGTATCCCCGCCAAGCCCAACCAAGCCAGTGTCACGTAATACGTGACACTGGCTTGGTGAGCAGGGAACGGAGGCGGCGCAGCGCTGCTCGCAAGCAGAGGTCAGATGTCAGGGGTCGGGTCGCGGAAAGACGAGCCTCGGATACCGCCGGCTGACATCGGCGGCGTTGGAAGTTGGAGGATTGAAGTTGGGGGTTGGAGGCTCGAGGTTCGAGTGCATCCGCGGGCGTCGCCCGCGGAGTCTCACGTCTGAGATCAGGCGGCGCACGCCATGACGATCGAGGTGGAGCGTGTTGCCCCAACACGCTGGCTCGAAAGCCACTCAAACCAACGCGTTAGGGGCAACGCGTTCCACCTTCCACCCGCATCCTGTCTCCCGACTCCGGCCTTCCGTCTCCCGTCTACCTTCTCCTCACTCCGAACCCGGTCCTTCCAGGATCAAGCGCAGCGAATCCAATCTCAGGCGGGCGCCGTCGATGGCGTCGCGGACGCGGGTGAGTTGCTCGCCGGCAAGGGCGATCTCCTCGGCGCGGACGTGGTCGTTGACCTTGCGCAGGTCCGTCAGGCGCTGCTGCTCCGCGCCAAGCACACTCGCGGCGCGCTCAGTCGCAGCGGCCTTGAGCGCCTCCACCCGCTGCTGCGCCCGCTCCTTGGCCGCCACGAGGAGGCTCTTCAAAATCGCGCCGCTGAAACCGGGCTGTTCGAGGAAGCGCGTCAGGTTCGCGTTCTCCGCATCCCCCGCAATCGCCAGCGCGTCACGCTCGTCCGTGAGGTCGCGTCCGCGCACATCCAGCAGCACGCGCACCGGCACGGGCGCGAGGAACTGGTCCACGCGCCATTTGGAATCCGCCACCGCCTCCAGCACGAAAATCGACTCGAGCAGCAGATTTGGCGTCTTCGCCCGGATCCGGCTGAAGGCGGTCGTGCCGGCCTTCGAGTTGATCAGCAGATCGATCCCGTCCTGCATCACCGGATGATCCGGCGAGACAAAGCGGATGTCCTCGCGCGAGATCGCCCGCGCGCGGTCGAATGTCGCCAACATGCCATCCGCGGGAATCGATGGAAACGCGGGGACATACGCGTGGCTCGGATCGATGAACACATCGCCCTCCTCGTGCTCCTTCACACGCACCCCGAAATGATCGAGCAGCTCCAGCAGGAAGCGCCGGGGAAAGGGGTCGGCATCGGCCGCCTTGACGCGTTCGATCACCCCGGCGGCCTTGGCGGGATCAAACGACGCCAATTCGAGCAGGCGGTCGCGGCCTTTCTTCATGCGCGCGGCGAGCTCCGTGCGGAAGGTGGCGGTCTCGTCGACGAGGGCCGCGAGCTCCGCGGCGCCCGTGCGCCCGCGCACCGGCGCGCCCTCACCGTAGGCCAGCGCCAGGGCGAGCAGCTTCTCGCGGAACATCGCCGCGTGCTCGTCGCCGCCGGGAAGCGCGGTCTCGAAGGCATTAAGCCCGCGGTGATACCACGCGGCCACGCATTCATCGGCGGAGCCCGCGAGATACGGCACGTGAATGCGGATCGTCTCGGTCTGCCCGATGCGGTCGAGCCGCCCGATCCGTTGCTCGACCAGCCCCGGGTTGAGCGGCAGATCGAAGAGCACGAGGTGGTGGGCGAACTGGAAATTGCGGCCCTCACTGCCGATCTCGGAGCAGAGCAGCAGCTGCGCGCCGGCGGGCTCGGCGAACCAGGCGGCCTGACGATCCCGCTGCACCAGCTGCAGGCCCTCATGGAAGAGACCGGTGTTCACGTTGAGCCGCTCCTTGAGGGCGGCCTCGAGGGCGATCACCTTGCGCTGCGAGCGACAGATCAACAGGACTTTCTCCGGACGGTGCTTGAGCAGGAATTCCGCGAGCCAGTCGATGCGCGGGTCGTCCTTGTAGGCGTAACGAATCTCGTCGGCCGTGCCGCTCTCCTCGGCCTTGAGCTCGCGAGCGACGCGGGCGAGCAGGACGGGATCGGGCTCGGCGGGCGCCAGCGGCACCGGACAGTAGCGGCGCTTGGGGAAGCCCGTCATGGCGGCGCGCGTGTTGCGAAAGACAACGCGGCCCGTGCCATGCTGGTCGAGCAGCGTGCGCAGCAGCGCCTCACGCGCGCCGGGCTTGCCGGCATCGAGGGCATCGAGGTGACGCGCGAGTCCGTCGGGATCGCGGTCAAAGATCTTTTTGAGCGCGGTGTGGTCCTTGGGCTTGAGTGGCTTGCCCTCGACGATCTGCGCGGCGATGCCGGCGACCGCGCCGTAGCGCTCGGTCTCGGCGACAAAGCGCTCGAAGCGATCGTAGCGATGCGGATCGAGCAGACGCAGGCGGGCGAAGTGGCCCTCAAGGCCGAGCTGGGTCGGCGTGGCGGTGAGCAGGAGCAGGCCGGGACTGCGTTTGGCGAGGTCCTCAACGAGGGCGTAGCCGGGGCTGACCTCGGTGGGGGTCCACGCGAGGTGATGGGCCTCGTCGACGACCACGAGATCCCAGCCGGCGGACACGGCCTGGTCGCGCCGCGCCGGGTTGCCGGCGAGGAAGCTGACGCCCGCGAGCGCGAGCTGGCTGGCGTGGAAGGGATTCTGGCCCGGGTCGCTGGCCTCGCAGGCGAGGCAACGCTCCTCGTCGACGATACTGAACCAGAGATTGAAGCGCCGCAGCAGCTCGACGAACCACTGGTGCGTGAGCGCCTCGGGCACGAGGATGAGCACGCGCTGGGCGCGGCCGACGGCGAGCAGGCGCTGGACGATCAGGCAGGCCTCGATCGTCTTGCCCAGGCCCACCTCGTCCGCGAGCAGCACGCGCGGGATCTGGCGGGCGGTGACCTCGTTGACCACGTAGAACTGGTGCGGGATGAGCTGGATGCGTCCGCCGAGGAGGCCGCGGACGTCCGCCTGGCGGAAGCGGGCCTGGGCGTGCAGGGCCTTGAGGCGGAGATCGAAGACCTCGCCCTCGTCAGCCTGGCCAGCGAGCAGGCGCTCGGCGGGGGAGCTGACGCTGGTGACATCCGAGATGGCGTCCTCGCGCACGCGCTGGCCGGCTCCGACGTAGGTCAGCAGGCCGCCCTCGTCGACGACCTCCTCGATCGCGAACGCCTTGCCCTCGCGCGTGGCGACGGTCTCGCCGGCGAGGAATTGCACGCGCTTGAGGACGGGGGTACCCAGCGCGTAGAGCCGCTGCTCCTGCGTGGCGGGAA
Organism: Opitutus sp. GAS368; assembly: GCA_945862035.1. GTDB lineage: Bacteria > Verrucomicrobiota > Verrucomicrobiia > Opitutales > Opitutaceae > CAMAXB01. Next base: position 8,814 of record CAMAXB010000050.1, on the reverse strand, counting down.
AGGTGACGGCGATGCGGCCGGGCTCGATGCGCGCGACGAGGCCGAGACCCAGTTCGGGTTCACGTTCACTAACACAGCGCTGACCGACCACACCGAGAGACATGTCGCGCAATCAGGCCCGAGCTACGGCCGGCTCGTCAAGCGTGGGGGATTTTCGATTTTCGAATTTCGATTCCGGAGGCGGTGCTTGCGAGCGAGCGCGGTGAGACGGTAGGACCGGTGGACGGTGGCGGTTGCGCGGCCGCTGCGCCATCTCAGGTCTGAGAGCGATTGTTCAAGTGGCAGGTTGGTGTCTTCCGCCGCCCGAAGGGCACCCGCGTCAGTCACCCCGGCTTAAAGCAATCCGCGCCGGGGCCAGCCTTCGGCTGACCATCTTCGCGCTCACGCGCTACGTCAGGTCTCTTCCGTCCTCTGTCCTCCGTCCTCTGTCTCAGGTTTCCTGTCCCCCGTCTCCGGTCTCCTGCCTCCCATCTCCGCCTAGTCGCGGCGGGCGATCTCTTCCTCGGTGGCGAGGACGTAGCTGATCTTGCCCTCGGCGACCTCGCGCAGGGCGGTGTCTTCGGGGGAGAGCTTCTCAAGCGACTCGACCAGTGGGCGGCTGCCGCGTCGCAGCTGCTTGACGCGACGGGAGATCACGTTGACCAGGATGTTGGGGTCATCGATGACCTTCAGCGCGCTTTGCAGGTAGTCGTCTCGGATTGCCATAAATTTAAATCGCAGGAACAGCAGACGGCGGCGCGGAGAAGACCGCGGCACGCACCGTGTTCCCGGCGGATCGCTGACCTTAGATGAATGCCGACCAAACGCGATGTCTATTGTCGGACCGTGTTGCAAGGCGCGGGCAACCTGCTCGCGGGCCATGCGTTTGGGTACGCCAGGATTCGCCGGGCCCGACGGGCAGGCACAAAAAAGCGAAGTGCCCGAAGGCACTTCGCGCAAAAGGGAGCCGCCGAGGCGACTCGCTGGCCTCAGTAACGGCGCTCGCCGCGAGCCTGGAAGGCCCCGGCCTTGCGGTCGGGGCTGCTGTAGGTGCGGCCGCCACCACCGCCGCCGCCGCCACCGCCACCGGAGGACTCCTTCGGGCGGGCTTCGTTGACCGTGAGCGCGCGACCATCGAGATCGGCGCCGTTCATCTTCTCGATGGCGGTCTTGCTCTCGGCCTCGGACGCGAACGTCACGAAGGCGAAGCCACGGGGACGACCGGTCTCGCGATCATTCGCGATGTAGACGTCGGTGACGGTGCCGAACTGGCTGAAGGCGTCGCGGAGCGCGTCTTCGGTGGTGTTGAAGGACATATTTCCAACGTAGAGTTTGGAGTTCATGGGATTAATGATTCGTAGCCGGCGTCGGCTGTCAGGTTGTTCCCGGGAATCGGGTTTCGAATCATCGCCTGAACGGAAAAGCTCACGGAGGACCCACCAAGCACTGTCATCTAACGTTAACTGCGTACCCCCACAGTCCGGCCTCCCGGCGCCGATAGCAACAGCAATCGGGCCGGGCGACCTCGGAGAAACCCTGACGAGAGGGAGGGCTCAGGGCGCGACGACGATCTCCTGGCCACGCAGGAAGGAATCGAGCGCGGTGAGATCTTCGGCCTCGGTGGCGCCGAGTTCGTACTTGGGCAACGAGGCGCGGGCGACGAAAGCGTTGAGCCAGTCAGCGAGAATCGCACGACGGGGCAGATAGGCGTCAGGTGCGGACTGCATGCTGGCCAGCAGGGAACGGGCGTGAGTGAGGTGGACTTGGTGTTTGAGCATAGGGAAATCGGGTCGACGGACGGACGGAAAAGGCCACCGCTGGCGCTGGCGCCACGGACCTAGCCGCGGCGATGAAGTCACGAGGGTAAAGACGCTTTCGCCCAATCACGACGGGAATCGGATCTGGATTTTCGAATTTCGATTTTCGATTTTCGAATTCGGAGGGCGGATTTCGGATTTCGGAATGCGGAGGGCGGAATTTCGATTTTCGATTTTCGATTTTCGGAAGGCGGAAAGCGGAATGCGGGATGATGGATTTCGGTGAGCGGGCGATTCTCGAATTTCGAATTTCGGAGTGTGGATTAAGGACTTCCGCGGGTGCGTGAGTGAGTTGAGGACTTGGAAGGCGTTGGCCTCGGCTGGGGTTGGATGGGAAGGGGCAGGGTCTGAAATCTCAGATCTCAAATCTCAAATCGGGCCGCGTCCGCGGCCCCTCCCGTATTACATCGCTTTGCGGCGCTCCGCACCCACGGTGGCGGCGTGAAAGACGCTTTAATGCTCCGGGCTCTGCCCTGGGAGGGCCTCGCCCTCTCCTGACGTCCCGTTCGGAACGGGCGCAGCGCTGCGCGGCTTGGCCGCCGTGGCGACGGATGGACTGATCGGTTGGCGGGACCCAGGCGGTGCCGCCTGACATGCACCTGCGCACCCGGCGCAACCCACGCCAGGGGAACCGGGGCCGGGGCGGGATTTTTGTTTTCCATGAGGCACGGGTCGCGTCATCCCAGAGGCTTGTCCTTTTCCGATCTCGGTCTCTCGCCCTCGCTTGTCCGCGTCCTCGATGAACGCGGTTACCGCACCCCCACGCCCGTCCAGACGGGCGCGATCCCCGCGGTCCTCGCCGGACGCAACGTGTGGGCGCAGGCGCAGACCGGCTCCGGCAAGACCGCGGCTTTTGCCCTGCCGATCCTACAGCTGCTCCAGGAGCACCCCCGCGAGTCGCCCCGCCGCACGCGGGCCCTGATTCTCGCGCCGACGCGCGAGCTGGCGGTGCAGATCGGCGAATCCTTCCGCCGCTACGGGCAGCAACTCTGGCACGCAGTCCGGGTCGTCACGGCCTACGGCGGCGTGTCGATCAATCCGCAGATGATCGCGCTGCGCGGCGGCGCCGACATCGTGGTCGCGACGCCCGGCCGACTCCTCGACCTTGTCGACCACAACGCGCTCCGGCTCAACGCGGTGTCCACGCTCGTCCTCGACGAGGCGGACCGGCTTTTCGATCTTGGCTTCGCGGAGGAACTCGGGCGCATCCTCGCCCTCCTCCCGGCCAAGCGGCAGAACCTGCTTTTCTCGGCGACCTATCCTGAGGCGGTGAAGACGCTCGCGGATCGCCTGCTGCACGACCCGGTGCGGGTCGAGGTGGCGACGACCGAACTCACCGCGCCAGACATCCGCGAACGCGCGATCGAAGTCGATGTGCCGCGGCGGACGCAGCTCCTGCGTCACCTGATCCAGACCGAGGGCTGGTCGCGCGTGCTGGTGTTTGTCGCGACCAAGTACGCGACGGAGCATGTGGCGGAGAAACTGCGCAAGGTGGGGCTGAAGGCCGGCGCGCTGCACGGCGAACTCAGCCAGGGGGCGCGCACGCAGGCGCTGGCGGATTTCAAGGAAGGCAAGCTGACTGTCCTGCTGGCGACGGACCTCGCGGCGCGCGGACTCGACATCGCGGAGCTGCCGGTGGTGGTGAATTTCGACCTGCCGCGCTCGACGGTGGACTACACGCATCGCATCGGCCGCACCGGCCGCGCCGGGGCGCAGGGCATGGCGGTGAGCTTTGTCAGCGCCTCGACCTACGCCCATTTTCGCCTGATCGAGAAACGCCATGAGCGGGAAGTCCCGCGCGAGCAGGTCGCGGGCTTCGAGCCCGTGGAGATCGAGCCCCCCGCGCCTCCCGGGGCGCCTCCCGGGGCGCCGGCCGGCGGCGGCGTGAAGGGCAAGCGCAAGAGCAAGAAGGACAAGTTACGCGAGGCCGCCGCGCAGGCCGCGCAAGCGTCGCCGCCGGACACAAGGTCCCCCGCGCCCGGCCCGCGTCTGCCTTCGGCGGCACCAGCATCCGGGGCCGCTCCCCTCCCCGCCGGCTACCGCTGGCACCGCGCCCAGCCGGGCGCGCGCTGGCGCGGTTAATTGTGGATTTCGGAGTGCGCGGCCTCCGCGGCGGAGGCCGGATAAGAAATTTCAAATCAGGGCCGCGCGGCGCGGCCCTGCGGCTGGAGCGAGACGGAAATGCGGGCTTCGCCGGCGGCGTTGGCCGGGACGGTCGCGATGAGGATGCTGCGGCCCGGATTCGGGGCGTTGAAATCGTCCTTGGGGGGATCGGCCGGAATGACGGAGAAGGTCGCGCCCGCGCCCTCCAAGAGCTGCACCTCGAGCCGCTGGCCGTCGCGCTCGAGCGTCGCGCGGGCACCATCGACGCGGATCTTGGCGCGAGTGACCATGGCCCAGCGGATCCCCGCGCCGGGGCGCACGCCCGCGAGCTCGTCGTCAATGCGGATCGAGCGGTCGCCGGGCCAGCGGAAGGTCCGCTGCACACGCTCCGCCTGGCCAGCGAAGGCGGGCGTCAGGTTCACGACCGCGTGGGCATTGCCGGGCTCGCGGGAGAACGACGTGATCTCCGCCGTGCCCTCCACGCGATGGAGCTGGTCGTCGATCGTGAGCGTGTTGTGGCTGCGATTGTTGAGCCGGAAGACCGTCCAGCGCTCGGCGTCCTGAGTGCGGCCCCAGAGGGCGATGCCCTTGGACTCGAGGGAATGGTAGTTCTGCATGCCGAGATCATCCGCCCAGCGGACGCCATCGGCTTCATAGACAAAGGAGCCCACATCCATATGCGCGTGGTTGAGACTGGCCGACCCGCCCTTGAGCGCGAGGTAGGCGGCATTGGGATCGTTCCAGGCGCTGCGGAAGACGGCGACCGGGTTGACGCCATAGCCGACCCACGCGAGCGGGAGTTTGGGGGTTTGGCGGACGGCGTCCGCATCGGGCCACCACAGCGCGGCGATGGTCGTGAAGCGCGCGGATTCGCCTGAATTGGGCGTGGGCGTCCCGGCGATCAGGGCGGCCAACTGCCGTGCGAAGACGGACATCAGGCCGGGATCGTTGAGGCGGCGCGCGAACCACATCAGCGTGGGCTGGAGCCCCGCGCCCTCGCCGCCGTCGGCAAAATTATAGGCCAGGCCCGTCGGCGCGATCATCTGGGCGTAGGCGCCCGCGCTGGCAGTGAAGCCCGGGGCAGAGGTGATGCCCCAGTCGGTGCCGAGGGCGGTCTCGAGCGCGGCGACGGTCACGGCCGAGTAGGTCGTGCCATAGCTCCAGTAGCTCGGGCCCTCGGGGTAGACGCCATCGGGAGCGTAAGGCCGGAGCCCGAGGGGAATGCGCTCGCGGGCGAGCGCGAGGATCTGACGGGCGAGGGCGGGTTCGTGATCAGCGACGGCGAGCGCGCCGAGGGTAAGGCCGCCGAGGCAGACCTGGTTCCAATTGGTCTCGGCGCGCTGCCAGCCGCGGTTGTGGGCGTTGTCGACCAGGCCCGCCTTCAGCCCCTTGTCCACGATGGCTTGGCGGATAGCGGCGCGGGACGCCGGCGTGAGCTCGTCGAAGAGCCAGTCATAGCCGAGCGCGAGGGCGGTGGTCATCTCGCCCACGTCGAGAAAATGCGACGGGTTCCAATCCGTGAACGCCGCGGCCGCCAGCATTTCCTGCTCGGCGCGCGAGGAGAAGGCGCGGTCGCCGGTGAGGTGATAGGCGGCCGCGAGCGTGGTGACGCGCCCGAGGACCTCGCGGGAAACGCTCAGGAGACGGCGGCCGGTCATGACCCGCTGCGAAGGAGCCTCGCCCAGCAGGCGGCGTCCGCTGGTTTCGATCAGGCGCAGGAGAACGGTGAGTCCGGGGTCATTCGTCGCGCGGCGGCGGATCTCGGCCCAGGCCTCATCGCTCGCGACCATGAGGCGCGGATGCCCGGCCTTGAGCCCAGCCAGAGGATCATCGGCCGCGGTGGCGACGGAGACGGATGCGGCCATCAGCCCCGTCCCCACGAAGAGAACGCCAAGGCCAAAGATCAGGCGCTTCATGCGGGAATTCAGGCGCTGGCCAGCATCTTCAGCACGCCGCGGGCGTAGCCCATCGACTCAGCGAGGCCGGGGACGGGGTTGGGCGTGTTGCGCTCGTACTCGTAGGTGACGACCCCGTTGTAGCGGATCGCGAGCAGGGCCTTGAAGATGCCGGGGAAATCGATGCGGCCCTGGCCGCCCTCGACGGGGATGTCACGCAGGGCGCCGGGGACGGCAACCGAGTCCTTCATGTGAATGTCGTGCACGCGGGCGGCGAAGGTGCGGATGGCGGTCGCGGGGTCCTCGCTGGCGCGGTAGGAGTGGCCGACGTCGATGCAGAGGCCGATGCGCGCGTCGAGCTGGTCGATGTGCTTCATCGCGGAGGCGGCGGTCGGGTAAACCTCGTCCTCGGGACCGTGATTGTGGATCGCGATCTTTTGGTCGTATTCCTTGACGAGCCTGTCGATCAGCGGGAAGGCGTCGATCGACGGTTTGCACATCATGGTGGCGAGACCGGCGGCCTTGGCGTTGTCGAAGATCTTGCGGAGCTTGGCCTCGTCGTTGGGCAGATTGATCACGCCGGAGCCGGTGATGGCGAGGCCGGCCTCCTTGAAGCGCGCGCCGAGGGCGCGGCAGTCGTCGACCGAGGCGGTTTCCCACGGGAAGTGGAGGCGGAAGAGGCTGACATTCGCCATGCGCAGGGTCTTGGCGGTCGGGATGACGCTCTCCATCGGGAGCACGCGGATCGAGTAGCTCGCCATACCGAGGCGCAGACCATGTTCGCGGCCCTCGGGCGGAGCGACGCCGACATCGCTCGGCGCGGCGTTCGCAGCATCCGCCGCGGAGAGACGGACCGAGCCCAGCAGCGGCAGGGCGATCGATCCGAGCAGGGCCTTCTTCAACATTTCACGACGCGTGGACACACAGGAGTTCATGGGCAAATAGGTTCAGGGGTGAACGAACGCCGGCGGGGCAGCCGGCAGGGGTAATAGCTATTACCAACAGTCGAGCACCGTCCCGTCGGGGATGTCAATGGAGGGGGACGCGGGGTGCTCGCGTCGTTCTTTGTTCTTGGTTCCTCATTCTTCGTTCTTGGTTCTCGATCCGTTCCCTTTTCCAAACGAGGGCGATCCGGCGATTCAAGTCAGCGAGCGGGGACGGTGCGGGTGGCGCGCCGGTTCTCGACACGCAGGAAAAAGCGGTGTGAGCTACCGCCGCTTTCCCCTCGCCGCGGGCCGAATTGCTTCTCTGTTCCGGCGCCCTCCCCTTCCCTATGGATCCGATTTTTCTGCTGCTCATTGGCATGGTCATCGTCATTGGCGGCATCCTCTGGCTCCGCCTGCATGCCTTCGTGGCGCTGCTCGCGGCGGCGGTGGTGGTGGCCGTACTGACGCCGCGTGATGCGGTCGAGCGGGTGGCGATCGCGCAGGGCGCCACGGCGGCGGCGGCCGCGGCGCAGGCGGACGAACCGCTGGGGACCAAGCTCGCCAAGCGCTTCGGCAATGCGAGCACGCAGCTCGGGCTGCTGATCGCGATGGCGTCGATCATCGGCGTGTGTCTGCTCGCCAGCGGCGGCGCCGAACGGGTCGTCCGCTCGCTGCTCGGATTGTTCGGGGAGCGACAGGCCTGGCTGGTCTTCGGCATCAGCGGCTTCGTGCTCGGGATCCCGATGTTCTTCGACACGGTGTTTCTCCTGCTCATCCCACTCGCTCGCGCCATGGCGCTGCGCACGGGGAAGAACTACCTGCTTTACGTGATGTGCATCTGCGCCGGCACGACGATGACGCACTCGCTTGTCCCGCCGACGCCCGGCCCGCTCTTCGTCGCCAACGCGCTCAAGGTCGACATCGGCCTCATGATGGTGGGCGGCATCCTGCTCGGCATCGCCACGACGTCCGTCGGCCTCGCCTACGCCTGGTGGGCGAACAAACGCTGGTCCGTCATTCCCACCGCCGCCGCCGATTCCGCCGCCGAGCGGCCGGACAGCGACCTGCCCGCGCTCTGGGCGGCCCTGCTGCCGATCGTCCTGCCGGTGGTGCTGATTTCCGGGCAGACCATTTCCGACACGCTGGCCAAGGGGAGTGATTTCGCGGCCCTGATGTCGCAGATCGGCAACCCCACCCTGGCGCTCACCCTCTCGGCCGCGATCGCCCTGGGTCACCTGATGTGGCGGCTCCGCGCGGATCGCGCGACGGTGCGCACGCACATGCAGACGGCGTTGAGCGATGCGGGGACCATCATTCTCGTCACGGCCGCCGGCGGCATCTTCGGCGGCGTGCTGCAGGAGACGGGCGTCGGTCTGCGCATCCGCGAGCTCGCGCTGGTTTACCAGATTGCGGTGCTGCCGTTGGCCTTTTTTGTCACCGCGCTGGTGCGCATCGGCCAAGGATCGGCGACGGTGGCCATGGTCACAAGCGTCGGCATCCTCGGCGGCTTCACGGCCGACGGCGGACTGGGGTTTCATCCGCTCTACATCGCGCTGGTGATCGGCTGCGGGTCCAAACTCATTCCTTGGATGAACGACAGCGGCTTCTGGGTCGTGTGCAAGATGAGCGGCTTCCGCGAGATCGACACGCTGCGCTCCTTCTCCATCCAGCTCGCGCTGATGGGCACCGCGGGCTTCATCTTCGTGATGCTCGCCGCGTGGATATTCCCGCTGGTCTAACGAGCGAAGCCGTTCACGGATCCGCGTGGATGCGGATTTTTGTACAGAAGGAAACGGAGTCGAACTGGAGGTCCGATCAAAGCGCAGGCGCTGGCTTCTCTGTTCTCTCGGTTACCTCCTGTAAAACGGATCGGCGGATTGCTTCAGCGTTCTTCCGCGTGTTTCGCGGGTCCCACTCCGCCCGCTACCGCACGAGGCAGGGGCGCTTGGGGTCGAACTGCCAGCCGGGGATGAGAAATTGCATCGCGACCGCATCGTCGCGTCCGCCGAGACCGAGATTACGGTAGCAGGCGTGGGCCTTCTCGAGCTCGGCGAGGTCGATCTCGATGCCGAGGCCCGCGCGCGGCGGGAGCTC
>CAMAXB010000049.1 GCA_945862035.1 Opitutus sp. GAS368 | reverse complement strand
ACACATCCCGGGGCGACCTTTACGCCGGAGCCCCGAATGGAGGCTGTGCTTGATCAACCTGTGCTGGTTCTCAACCGCCTGTGGCAGGCGGTGAATGTGATCGGCGCCCGACGCGCCTTTGCGCTGCTCGCGCGGGGACACGCCGCCGTCGTTCACCACCATGCGGACGACTTCCGGGTGTTCTCGCTTTTGGACTGGATGGACTTCTCCCGGAGCAATCCCCCCGTCGACGCCCTCGACGCGGTCCACACCCCGCGCACCGTCATCCGGCTGCCGCGGGTGATCCTGCTCACCTGGTTCGACAAGCTCCCGTGCAAGGAGCTCAAGCTGACGCGGAGCAATGTCTTCGAACGCGACAAGGATACCTGCCAGTACTGCGGCAATGTCTTTGAGAGCGAGGACCTGAATCTCGACCACGTCATCCCGCGCGACCGCGGAGGCAAGACGACCTGGGAAAACATCGTCTGCTCCTGCGTCCGCTGCAATTCGCGCAAGGCGAACCGTCTGCCGCATCAGGCCCACATGCGCCTCATTCGGAAGCCGGTCCGCCCCAAGTGGCGACCCGTCATCACGCTGGTGCTGGGCAACCAGCAGCGTGAGCGCTGGAAGGATTTCCTCGATCTCGCCTACTGGAACGTCGAGCTCGAGGAGTGAGCCGCCGGGTGGCCGGCCCTAGGGCAGCCTCGCCACCGCCCGCACCCCGTGATCCGGCTGGTCGATGAAGAAACCGTCGACCTGCGCTTCCTGCAGAATCAGATCCAGCAGGGCCTCAACCGTCGGGAGGTCCGCCGGCAGCGAATCGGCACGGACCGTATAAGGGTGCACCAGCAGTCCGAGCGCGTGCGCGTCGCGGACCAGGGTGGTCAGTTCAGGTCGCCCGTCGGCTCCCGGGCGGGTGAGAAGACGGAGGGACGGCCCGATACCCTGAGCGTAAGCGGCGACCTCCCGGAGGCCGTCCGGGGTCAGCAGCGATGCCTGCTCCTCTCCGGTGCCGATGAGTTGGACCAGGCGAAGTTCCGTCTTTAGCTCGGTGCGGAGTCGACGGAGGGCGGCCGCATCAAAGCATTGGACGAAGACGGAATCGGCGGCCCGGTTGAATCCGAGGCGGCCTAGCTCGGCCAGCAGGTTGGCGCCGAGATCCTTGCCCTCACGGGCATGCCAAGCTGGCTCCTTGAATTCCACATAGATCCCGGTCTTGCGGCCCGTCGCTCGGTTAAGGCCCGCGATGAGGGTGATCTGCTCTGCGAGCGTACACAGGCGGAACGAGACGCCGTTTGCCGGAAAGCGATCCGGGAAAACGGGCTCGCCAGTCAGGGGATTGAACCGTTCGCGAACCGTCAGGGTGGCGAGCTCAGCCCAGGTGAAGTCGACGGCGTAGTAGCGTCCATCGGCGCGACGGCGCTCCGGGTAGCGCGCGACGACATCGGTCGTGGTATCGAGATGGATGTCATGAAGCACCACCAGGACATTGTCCCGCGAGAGCACCACGTCCTGCTCAATGTAATCCGCGCCGAGCGCATGCGCGTAGACGGCCGATGCGAGGGTGTGCTCCGGCAGATAGCCCGACGCCCCGCGGTGAGCGATCACCAGTGGATCTGCGATCAGCCGCGTGGCGGAGGCCAGCAGGGCTGGCAGGAACCAACGAAGGTAGCGCATAGCCCACGCTGACTCCATCGGTGGCCGACGACAAGCCGAGCGCGGAGCGGCACCTCAAAGTTCACGCCGTCGTTACCTGGCCGGGTCAGAACCGCAGCGCCGTGCTCGCCCCGTAGAGCGGAGCTTGACTCGGATTAAGGACGGAATCCCGTAGTGGGCGCCAAAAATTGCCGAAGCCTGCGCGGAATCTGGAATCTGCGGCGGCAGTCAGCTTGCGCTGGATGATCGAGATCACGCCGACCTCGGTGCCGCGCCCGAAGAGCGTTCCCTGCGGACCCTTGGGCAGCTCCACGCGCTCCAAGTCAAAGAGTTCGGACACGCTGCCGCACGAGCGGCTGATCGATACCCCATCCTGAAAGATGGAGACGCGCGTCTCCTGGCGCGGATCGCCGCTGTCGGTCGTCACGCCACGGATGGTGATGCCGGGGTTGTTGGGCGACTGCTCCTGGATGAAAACACCGGGCACCAAAGGGGCGAGGTCCTTGTAGCGGTCAATGCCGGCTGCGTCGAGAAAGGCACCCGAGTAGGCGGTGATCACGATCGGCCCGGCCTGAATGGATTGCACCCGCTTCGGGGCCATCACCTCAACCGCCTCGGGTTCGATCACCCCCGGCGCAGTCGTGACGTGGGACCCGCGGCCGAGGGGACCAACCGGAGTGCAGCGACGAAGCGAACGGACGAGAGAGTCAGCCTGGGCTTGGGCGAGGCAGCGAACGCGCGAGACCCCCCGAGGGGACGCGCTTCGGTCACTCTGCACACTGCTCACCTGTTGCAAATTGGCGGGCAGGAAACCGGCCATGGCCCCACTGCTTCAAGTCGCCTGCGTCCGGCCTGAAGCGTGCACCCCGTAAAACGGGCCCGGCTCAACGTCGGCCGCTTTGGCGTAACAGCAGCCCGATGACGGCGGCCGCGATGAGGTCGATGAAGATCACGCCGAGCCGCACGGGCAGGGGCAGTCGGAGGGGCAGTACGAGGACCACAAGGGCGCTGAGCAGGAGAAATCCAATCGCCGCAGCGAGCATGACCTTTCGGCGCGCATGCGCGACGACATCCGAGTCGACTTCAGGAGGCCGGGAGGAGGAGGCCATGAATCAGTGGCGGGCGGTTGGGAGGGTGAGGCGAAGCGTGGTGCCGGCGGGGCTGGTGGCCCGTAGGGTGATGTCGCCGTGATGGCTGAGTAGGATGCGCTTGGCAATCGCGAGCCCGAGCCCGGTCCCGTCCGGCCGACCCGACAGAAAGGAATCGAAGATGCGGTCGCGAATGCCCTCGGCGATCCCCGTGCCCGTATCCTCAATGTCGATCAGGGCAAATTCGCCGCCGCTCTCCCTGACCTCGGAGGAGCAGCGCACCGTGATGGTGCCGCCCTCGGGCATGGCCTGGGTGGCGTTGATCAGCAGGTTGAGCAGGACCTGCTGGAGCTGGCCCTTGTGCACGTCGACGATGAGCAGCCGTTCCGGCGGCTCAAAATTTAGCTGGATCTTGCCTTGGGCGAGCTTGAGCCGGATGAGGAGCAAGGTGTCCTCAATGATGTCCGTCACCGGCCAGCGCGAATGCAGGCTTGAGGGCGCCTTGGCGAACATGAGCACGCGCGAGACGATCGCCTCAAGCTGGTCGATCTTCTCCCCGATCACGCGCACGTCGGTGCGCCGCGGATCCCCCTCGGGGAAGTCGAGGCCGAGATAGCCGAAGAGCAGCTTGATCACCGTGAGCGGATTGCGGATCTCGTGCGCGATCTCGGCGGCGAGCAGGCCGAGCGTGGTGAGCTGCTCGTTCTTACGCAGGGACGCCTCGCTTTGAAAAACGCGGGCATAGAGGCGCGCATTCTGCAGCGCGACCGCGCCGAGGCTGGCCAGCGCGCTCAGCAGGCGCTTCTCGTCGTTGGTGAAGCGGTGGACCGAGTCGGTGAACGCGGCGAGCACGCCGATGACTTCGTTCTCGTAGATCAGGGGCGTCGCCACGAGCGAGCGCAGGGCCGGGTCGCGGGGCAGATCGACCACATCGATGAACTCGGGCGACTGGATGTTGGCGTACTCGACCTGGCGGCGCGTGTGGATCGCGGCGGAGACGAGGCACGAGTCGAGCGGCATCGGCCCCGGATGAGCCTCCGCCACGCCCTGGCTGGAAAGGGAGGCGAGCTGGACCGAGTCGCCCGGTGCCTCGCAAAGGTACAGCGCACAGGCATGCGTCTGGGTGATGCGCCGGGCGTCGCGCGTGATGGTGTTGAAGAGTTCCTGCGGCTCGAGCTTCGTCACCAGCGAATGCCCCGCCGCGATCAATGACTCGAGCTGGCGCGCTTTGTCCCGCAGCTGCTGCAGCTGCCAGAGGCGGCGGATCACGGAGGTGGCCTCCTCGGTCATCCGCACGAAGAGGGCGAGGTCGGGCTCGCTGAAGCCGCCGACCCGGTCGCTGTCGACATTGATGACGCCCAGCGTCTGCCCGCCCGGTTCCAGCATCGGAGCAGCCATCTCACTGCGTACATCCGGTCGCACCACGATGTAGCGCGAGTCCAGGCGCACATCGGCGACCAGCTGCGGTCGGCCATGGAAGGCCACCCACCCCGTGATGCCCTGGCCCAGCCGGAGTGAGAGGTCGGCATTCTCCGCCGGCATGCCTTGGTGAACCTCGATCTCCAGCTTGCCGCTGTCCGGATTGAGCAGGGAGATCGAGCCGCAAGAGGCGCCGAACACGTCGATGACCACAGCGAGAATAGCGGTCAGGGCCTCGCGGGACTCATCGGTGCGGCCGACCAGTGAGGCGACGCGGTACAGCGCCGCATGCGGATCAATCACCCGGGGTGAAAGCGGCAAGGCCGGATCAGGCATGGCGGCAGCGAGGGACACAGGGCCAAGTCTTAGGGTTCACGGGCGCGGTGGCCAGAACTCTCCGCCATTACGGATTTTGGAGTGCGGATTGCGGAATGAATCAATCGATGGGCCATGCCTCGTGAAGTTCGACGAAGAATTTGCTGCCGCGCAGGCCATGGCGTCCCATTCCTCCGACTCTCCAACACTCCGCACTCCGCATTCCAAAATCCGCAATTCCTAGGCGGTCGCGGCGGCGCGCTGCGGGGGCGTGATGACCGCGGCCAAGGCCTCGCGCAGGTCCCGCAGACGGTGGGAGTCGGTCACGGGGGCGTGGGCCTCGTCCTCGATGTAGAAGGTGTCGATCGCGATGCCGCGCTCGGTTCCGATGCGGGCAAAGATGATGTCAAAACCATGGGTGCTGATGGCCTTCGCGAGGCGGAAAAGCAGGCCGATCTGGTCATGGGCCTGGATCTCGACGATCGTGCGCTCCATCGAAAGTTCGTGGTAGACCTCGACCGTCGGGGGGAAAGAGGACTGCAGCGTCTCGTTCGAGGCGCCGAGGCGTGAGCCCGCGTGCTTCTGGGCCTGCGCGATGATCTCAGGCAGCAGATCCTTGTTGGTGGCCAGCGCCTCGTTGACCGTACGGGCAAAGATTTCCTGCGCCTTGGCGCTCTGCACGACGCCGCGGCCAGGCTCGACCACATAAAACGTGTCGATCGCAATATGATCGCTCCGCGAGATCACCTTCGCCCCAAGAATCGACAGGCCTGCTACGCTAAAGGCTCCCGCCAGCTTGTAGAACAGGCCCGCCCGGTCCCAAGTGACAATATTGACCACGGTCAGGGACCGGTTCAGGTCGTCCTTCCATTCGATCACCGGGTGCAGGGCACTCACGGAATCCGCGCCGGTGATCGACTGCAGCAGCCGATTCACCATTTGGATGTGGAGCGCGATCTCGGTCGTGTCCGTCTGGATGAAGTAGCGTTCCGGCAGCAGATTGAAGTGCGCCGTGATCTCGTCCGGGCTGATGCCGGAAATCTTTTTGGAAACGAGTTCCTGAAAGGTCATTTGCAGGCGTTGTGAGTTTTGGGTGGCAACCGCCTCGCCGTGAATCAGCTGGTCAAGGGTCGCCCGGTAAAGGGACGTGTGCAGGGTGTCCTTGTAGCCGTTCCAGAGGTCAGCCGATGTCCCTCGCGCGTCGCAGAACGTGTGCACGTAAAGGTAGCGCAGAAGGTCTGCGTCGGGGACCAATTCGGCAAAGGCGCCTGCAGTGACGGGGTCATCTACGTCCCGCTTCTGCCAAAAGCGTGCCATAATCAGATGATTTTTGATGATAAAGGTGACTATCTCGCGGCTGGAGGCGTCGATTTCCAAACGGGCGAGCAGGGGCAGGGCGATGTCGACCCCACTGTCCGCATGGCCCTGGATGCCCTTGGCCTTGCCAATGTCGTGCAGCAGCAGAATCAGGTACAGCAGCGCCGGGTTGCCCGTCTCGTGCAAGGTGGTCCGGTACTTGAGCGTGATCGGCTCGGCCTCGGTGAAGATCCGGTCCAGCTCCCGGATCGTGTTCAGGGTATGGATGTCGGCCGTGTAACGGTGGTAGAATTCATGCTGCACCAGGCAGGTCAGCGCATCGAATTCCGGAATGAAGCGCCCAAGGACCCCGAGCTCGTGCATCAGGTGCAGGGTGGGGAAGACCGCGCCGGCCTCGTCGAGGATAGCCCGAAAACTGGTGTTGGCGTCCTTCGACTCGACCACCTTGCGGGTGATCAGCGGCAGCGACTCGCGGATCAGCGTCTGGAGCGAGAAATCCGGCACGGCTCCGAGCTGCTGGCCATGGCGGAAGACGCGGATCAGGCGCGCAGGCTCGGTCTTGAATACGTCGGGGTCATCCGCGGACAGCTCGCGCCCGCGCAGAACGAAGCCGTCGATCCGCTTGCTGCGCTCGTGACGGCGGGCGCGGACCACCTCGCGGAACGAGATTTTCTCGTCCGAGGTCTGTGCAAGGGTCAGCGCGAGGCGGTTTTCCACCAGCTTGGAGATGCGGTAGATGGTCTGCGCCGCCCGGTAGTAATCCCGCATGAAGAGCTCCACCCGGGCGAGCAGCTTGGGCTCCGTGTAGCCGAGGCCGAGCGCGATGCGTGGCTGGGCCTCAAGGTCGAGGACATCCGTTGCCCGCTTGCTTGAGAAGTGCAGCTCGTTGCGAACCTGATGAAGGAAGTCGTAGGCGCGGTTAAACGTCTTGAGCTCGTTGGGCCGCAGATAATTCAGCGCCACCAACTCGTCGATCCGTTCGATCGCCAGTTTCACCCGGGCCATCCAGACCGTGTTCTGGTAGTCCCGCAGTCCCCCCACGCCGTTCTTGATGTCCGGTTCCTGTAGGAAAACCGTGTGGCCGAACTTGGCTCGGCGCGAGGCCTGGTCGTCGAGGCGCGCGGCGATGTAGGCTCGCGGGTTTTCAGTCGTGGAGAACGCCCGGTAGGCCGGTGCAAAGGTCTCGTACAACACCTGCGAACCGGCCACCAGGCGTGACTCCAGCAGGGCGGTCTTGGTCTGGATGTCCTTGCGGGCCTCGGCAAAGACCTCGTCCACCGTACGCGTGGAGTGGCCGACCTTGAGGCCACAGTCCCAGAGCACGTAGAGGATCTCGTTGGTCAGGTGCTCCTGGAGGGGCTTGACGTCCGCGGTCTTGGCCTTGGATGGGTACAGGAACATCACGTCGATGTCGCTCAGCGGGCTCAGTTCGCCGCGGCCAAAGCCCCCCAACGCAATCAGCGCGACCGGCGCCGGCAGCTTACCGTGCGCCCGGACGTAGCTGACCGTCGCGTAGTCAAAGAGATGGGCGAGCATCACGTCGACCATGGCCGCACGCGCTTGGATAACCTCGAGGCCGGGCGCGCCGGCCTCGTGGCGCATCTTGATCATGGCCCCCTCGAGCCGCAGGAAGGCCTTGCAGGCCGCCAACCGCTTGGGCACCGGGACTTCCCCGGTGAACTGGAGGCGCTCACGCGCGTGCTTTTGGGTGCGACTGATCACGGAAAATGCCGATTGAAGGCGATTCCCGCGCCCGTGCAAGAGCGGCGCGGCTGGGAGGATCGGGGGCACGGAGCATGGGACAGATAGGACGGATGGGACCCTATGGGACGGATGTGCACCCGACCCATTCATAAGTCCCATCCGTCCTCTCCGTCCCATCCTCTGACCCCCCGCCGGCCGTCCCCCGATCCCAACCCCGCACTTGCCAGCCGCCGCCCCGGGTGGTTCGCTCGCCGGTTCCTACGATTTATCATGGCTGAGATCACCAAGAGCTACGAATCCCGCGACGTTGAAAAGAAGTGGTACGCCGCCTGGCAGCAGGCGGGTGCCTTCGCGGGCAAGGTCGTCGCCGGCCGCGAGCCCTACAGCATCGTGATCCCTCCGCCCAATGTCACCGGCGTCCTGACCATGGGCCACGTGCTGAACAACACCATTCAGGACATCCTCATCCGCCGCGCCCGCCTCGAGGGCAAGTCCGCCCTCTGGATCCCCGGCACCGACCACGCCGGCATCGCCACGCAGACCGTGGTCGAGCGCGAGCTCCGCAAGCAGAAGAAGACGCGCCACGACTTTGGCCGCGAAAAGTTCATCGAGAAGGTCTGGGAATGGCGCCACGAGAAGGGCGGCATCATCCTCGAGCAGCTCCGCCGCCTCGGCGCCTCCTGCGACTGGGACCGCACCCAGTTCACCATGGACCCGGCCTACTCCGAGCGCGTCCTTGGCGTCTTCGTCGAGCTTTTCAAGCGCGGTAACATTTACCGCGGCAAGCGCATGGTGAACTGGTGCCCGGTGTCCCTGACCGCCCTCTCCGACGAGGAGGTCATCATGAAGCCGGTCAACGGCACCCTCTATCAGGTCCGCTACGAGCTGGTCGACCGCCCGGGCGAATTCATTACGGTCAAGACGACCCGTCCCGAGACCATCCCGGGTGACGTGGCCATCGCTGTTCACCCCGAGGACCCGCGCTACACCGATCTCATCGGGAAGAAGGTCTGGCGTCCGCTCAACCGCACACCGATCCCGATCATTGCCGATGCCGCCGTCGACAAGGAATTCGGCTCCGGCGCGCTCAAAATCACGCCCGCGCACGACAAGGTCGACTTCGAGGTCGGCACGCGCCACCAGCTCGCGCCCATCGACGTCCTCAACGCCGATGGCACCCTCAACGAGCTCGCCGGTCCCGGCCTGGCCGGTCTCGACCGCTTCGCCGGCCGCAAAAAGGCGGCCGAGCTTCTCGCTGAGCTCGGTGCCCTCGTGGGCGAGGAAGCCCATGCCAACAATGTCGGCTACTCCGAGCGCGCCGATGTGCCGATCGAGCCACGCCTCACCTGGCAGTGGTGGCTGCGCTATCCGAAAGTCGAGGAGGCCAAGGCCGCCGTGCGCGACGGCCACATCCGCTTCCACCCGGAGCGCTGGTCCAAGGTCTATCTGCATTGGCTCGAAAACATTCAGGACTGGTGCATCAGCCGCCAGCTCTGGTGGGGCCATCGCATCCCCGTCTGGTACCGCAGGGGCCTCGACCGCGACCGGCTCACGCCCGCCGACATCGCCGATCCGACCAAGGTCCATGTCTCCCTCGCCGGCCCCGCCGATCCAGAGAACTGGGAGCAGGAGATCGACGTCTTGGATACGTGGGCGTCCTCCTGGCTCTGGCCGTTCGCGACCATGGGCTGGCCCGACCGCGCCGAGATGGACAAGTCCGGCTTTGACGCCTTCTACCCGACGTCGACCCTCGTGACCGGACCCGACATCATCTTTTTCTGGGTCGCCCGCATGATCATGGCCGGGCTCGAGTTCGTCCGCCCGGGTGAGCCCATCGAGCGCCGCATCCCGTTCCGCGACGTCTACTTCACCGGCATCATCCGCGACTCGCAGGGCCGCAAGATGTCGAAGTCCCTCGGCAACTCGCCCGACCCGCTCGACCTCATCGCCAAGTACGGCGCGGACGGCCTGCGCTTCGGCATCATCTCGATCGCCCCGCAGGGCCAGGATATCCGCTTCCAGGAAGACCGGATCGAGAGCGGCAAGAACTTCTGCAACAAGCTCTGGAACGCCTCACGCTTCCGCCAGATGAGCGGACCCGCGGGGGACAACTCGTCGCTCGAGGCCATCATCGGCCGGCTCGACGCGTCGAAGTTCGACGCCGACGATCACGCCATCCTCGACCGCATGCTGTCCACGACCCGCGAGGTCGATCGCTGCTTTGCCCAGTTCGAGTTCAGCGCCGCCGTGCAAGCCTTGTACGGATTCTTCTGGAATGATTTCTGCGACTGGTACGTCGAGGTCTCCAAGTCGAAGCTCCAGGCCGAAGACACCAAACTTAATTGCCTCGCGATCCAGGACCTCGTCCTGCGCCAGACGCTGCTCATGCTCCACCCGGTGATTCCTTTCATCACCGAGGAATTGTGGAACCAGCTCGGCTACGGCGCGGCGGGTACCTTCATCCAGGATACGCGCATCGAGAACGCTTCCCCCATCGCGCCCGCCCATGCCATGCGTAGCCTCCCGATCGATCTCGCCGCCGCCGCCTCGGTCGGCCGCATCAAAGAAACCGTCTCGCGCACCCGCGCCCTCAAGGCCGACTACAATCTCGCGAGCCGGCGCGACGTCCGCTTCTTCGTGCTCGCCGAGGACCGCGAGTGGGCCCTGGTGGAAATGAATTCCGCCAAGATTTCCCGCATGGTCGGTGCCTCCGAGATTTCCCGCCGCGCCGCGGTGGAAGGCGCCCCGGCAGTCGTCACTCCGCTCGGCACGTTCTACCTCGATCTCGCGTCGACCGTGGACGCCGCGGCGGAAAAAGTCCGTCTGACGAAGGAGCTCGAGTCCCTCGCCAAGCACATTGCCGGAACCGAGGCCCGCCTCGCCAATGAGGCCTTCGTCAGCAAGGCGCCCCCGGCCGTGCTCGATGGCGCCCGCAAACAACTGGCCGACCTCCGCGCCAAGCAAGCCGAAATCGACCGACTGGTCAAAGCACTCTGATCGGTGCTCAGTGGTTCGGTGTAGCTGGGCTCGCCGAGCCCGGGGATCGATGGCTTACGTCCGATTGACACACGGGGTTAGGCCAGCCCTGCGGCAGCCACGGCAGCCTGATGCAGGAATCGTAGACCATTGATGGTCATTTGGTTCTCTGCGAGCGGTGGGTGATTCGAGGCTTTTAACTTTACTGAGTACATAAACTAAGTAATTTTATTCCCGTGTCCGTTGCTTTACATGCTTCCCCCGCCGTTGATCTCGAATCGATCTCCGCGCAGGACCGGGTGCAATGGGCGGTGGAGACCTTTGGCCGGGGCCTCGTTCTGACGACAAGCTTCGGCATTCAGTCGGCCGTGATGCTGCACCTCGTGACCCGCATCGCCCCAGCGATCCCGGTGATCTTTGTCGATACCGGCTACCTCTTTCCCGAGACCTATCGTTTTGCCCGCGACCTTACCGATCGCCTGAAGCTCAACCTCAATACGTAC
This sequence comes from Opitutus sp. GAS368, assembly GCA_945862035.1. Taxonomy (GTDB): domain Bacteria; phylum Verrucomicrobiota; class Verrucomicrobiia; order Opitutales; family Opitutaceae; genus CAMAXB01. The sequence continues at coordinate 2,352 of CAMAXB010000049.1, read as the reverse complement.
GTCCCCACGACAACAGCCGCTCAGCAGGAGGCCCTCCACGGTAAGCGGTGGGAGGCGGGGCTCGAGGGCCTGAAGCACTACAACGCCGTCAACAAGATCGAGCCGATGGACCGCGCCGTCCGCGAACTGGGGGCCACCGCCTGGCTGGCCGGCCTCCGCCGATCGCAAGCCTCCACCCGCACCGTACTGCCGTTCGTGCAGCCCCAGAACTCCCTGGTAAAGATCCTCCCCATTCTTGATTGGGACAATCGTCAGGTCCATCGCTACCTCACGGATCACGCCCTGCCTTACCATCCCCTCCGGGAGCAAGGTTACATATCAGTGGGGGACTGGCATAGCACTTCCAAGTTTGAACCGGGTATGCAGGAGGAAGCGACGCGCTTCGGCGGGCTCAAGCGCGAGTGCGGCCTACACGAACCTTCTGGTCGCGGTGACTTCTCGATCTAAACAAGGGTGATTTTCAGCTATTTCGGCCTGTTTTCGCCGTTTTTAGCCCCAATTTAATCAAAAAAGACTGAAAATAGTCATTTTCGCGAGTCAGGCTAATCCGCAGGCGCGGGCTACAGGGAGCTGAGCGAAATCCCCGCAAAAGGTAGCTTATTCGGGCTGCTCCCCTTCAGAAATAAGTCACGGGAAAAAGTGATTTAATCGTGAAAACTACGGTAAAATGCCCAAAAAAAGACGAAAATGAGCCGAATTTAACGGACTTTCGCCCAAAGAGCCCGATCGGCTGCACGCCCCCGTGCTTCGAGGCGACCAGCCCCTCAACTGTAACCCAGAAGACGAGGTTCGGCGCGAAGGCTTCAGGAAGTAAATCAGGGATAAATCCGCGTTTTTTGGCCAAAAATCACCTGAATTTCCCCGTAAAAGAGGGGAATTCGTCGATTTTCGGCTCTAGCGCCGAACGGCATAGCGCAGAAGCTGGGTGCTCGCGCCGAGCGATTGAGTGCTGAGCCAGGTCAGTGCAATGTCCACGCGTCCGCCCACCAGCGGCGTGCCTGAGCCAAAGAGCCGTGGCTCCACCGTGATCCACAGTTGATCCACGAGGCCGGCTGCGAGGAAGAGGCGGTGAATTTCTCCGCCTCCGAGCAGGGCGCAGCGGCGGTGGCCGGCGGCCGCCAGGCGCTGGACCAGCGCGGCGGGGGACTCGGCGGTGAATTCGAGGATGCCGGCCATGGCATCCTCGGCGAAGGCCTCCGGCTGCCGGGTCAGCACCACCCGGCGCCGTCCCGGCTTGCGATTGGTGAGAAACAGGGATCGCTCCGCCCGATAGGTCACCCCCCCAAGGATGCTGGCGTCGAATTCCCGGAGCACACCAGGAAACCAAGCCTTGTCCTCCGCTGAGGTGAATCCCGCCCCGGGGGTATCGTGCCGGGTGATGAACCCGTCAAGCGATTGGGCGGCGATCAGAACAATTTCCATGGGAAGAGGGTGGGGCTCTCCGGAGTTCCCCGGCAAGCTTGTCGTGAATCCGCGCCGAGCAAAGACTTGCACCCCCGGACGGCGTTTCCGTACCGTTCCCGTTTAAACCATGAAAAAAGCGCTGATCACCGGCATCACGGGACAGGATGGTTCCTACCTCGCCGAATTGCTGTTGTCCAAGGGCTACGAGGTCCACGGCGTTATCCGCCGCGCCTCCACCTTCAACACGAGCCGCATCGACCATCTCTATCGCGACCCGCATGTGAACGGCGTCAGACTCCATCTGCACTACGGCGATCTCGCCGACTCCGTGCAGATGGTAAAGCTGCTCTACGCACTGCAGCCGGACGAGATCTATAACCTCGGCGCCCAGTCCCATGTCCGCGTCTCGTTCGACATCCCGGAGTACACGGGCGACGTCGTCGGTCTCGGCTCCGTCCGCATCCTCGAGGCGATCCGCGAGGCGGGTCTCGTCAAGAAGTGCCGTTTCTACCAAGCCTCCTCCTCCGAGATGTTCGGCAAGGTTCAGCAGGTGCCGCAAACCGAGGAAACCCCGTTCTGGCCCCGTTCGCCTTACGGCTGCGCCAAGATGTACGCCCACTGGCTGACGGTGAACTATCGCGAGAGCTACAACCTTCACGCGTCCAGCGGCATCCTTTTCAATCACGAGAGCCCCCGCCGCGGTGAGACCTTTGTCACCCGCAAGATCACCCGAGCGGCCACCCGGATCAAGCTGGGCCTGCAGGACTCCCTCTACATGGGCAACCTCGACGCGAAGCGCGACTGGGGCTATGCCAAGGAGTACGTCGAGATGATGTGGGTCATGCTCCAGCAGGATACGCCGGACGATTATGTGGTCGCGACCAATGAGACCCACACGGTCAAGGAGTTCATCCAGGAGACCTTCGCGCTGCTCAACCTCGACTGGGA
>CAMAXB010000048.1 GCA_945862035.1 Opitutus sp. GAS368 | reverse complement strand
TCGCCAACACCCTCCGCGCCTTCATCAAGTCCCAGCAAAATCTCGGCGACAGCGCCAACCAGGCCTTCGGCCGCCTCGGCGAGGCGGCTGAGTCCGTGCAACGTCTGGCCGACTTTCTCGAGCGCAATCCCGGCGCCCTCCTGTCCGGTCGACGCCCCGCCGCCGAAACGCCCGAATCCCGATGAAACGTCTCCTCTCCGCTTTTGGCCGGGTCCGCCCCCGCCTTCCCATCGCCCGCCTCCTGCTCGGAACCGCCCTGCTCGGCCTGGCGGGTTGCCAGATCATCCCCGATCCCGCGCCCGACGCCACCCGCTTTTACGTGCTCACCGGGCCTTTGCCCGCACAGGCCGCCAGCGTCACCCTCGGTCCCTTGTCACTCGGGCTGAAGGCCGTGAGCGTGGCCCCCTACCTCCGCAGCCGCTCGATGCCGCTGCGCACCGACGAACACGAAATCACCTACAACGACTACGCCCGCTGGGCCGAGCCGCTCGACCAGGGCATCAGCCGTATCCTGCAGGGACGCCTGCTGCAGGCTCCGGCCGTCGGCCGCGTCTATGCCCACCCCTTCCCCTTTGACCAGCCCCGCGATTTCGACATCGCCGTCTCAATCGTCCGCTGCGAGAGCGTGCGCGAGGGTCGCTCCCTGGTCGCTCGCCTGGCCGCGCTCATCGAGATCACCCGGGTCAGCGACGGCACCGTGCTCACCCGCCGGGTCTTTGCGGCACCGGACATTCCGTGGGACGGGCGGGACCACGCGGCGCTCGCCGCCGCCCTCAGCACCTCGGTCGATCGTCTGGCTAGCGAAGTCATCGCCCAGCTCCCCGCAGGCCCCTAGCCTCTTCATCTCGTTTGGGTGAGGTACGATATCGGGCCGCGTGGGGGCTTCTCCTTACTTTATGGCCCGCGATCCACTCGCCGTTCCCTCCATGGGAACTCCCAAGCCCCCGTGCCCGCGACCCAGTCAATGACCGCCAGTCCGCCGAGGTCACCTCGGTCTGAGACCGGAATCGCGCCCGCGAATCGGCGCGAATCAACGCGAATGGGAATTCAAATTATAGAAACCACGAAACACATCCAACCCACGGGGACAGGACCCGAGCGTTTTGAGTCCCTGCAATCCGGTTTTGTATCTTTCGTGTATTTCGTGGTTTCTGTTTCTAGATCTGTATTCGCGGCGATTCGCGTGATTCGCGGGCGGTAGCTTTACTTTACCTCAGCGCGGCGGCGATCCGCGCCAAGGCGGTCTCAACATTCTCGCGGCTGTTGAAGGCGCTGATGCGCACGTGGCCCTCGCCGCACTTGCCGAAGCCCGCGCCCGGCGTGCAGACGACCTGAGCCTTCGTGAGCAGGAGATCGAAAAACTCCCATGAATCCCGGCCCGTGTTCACCCAGATGTAGGGCGCGTTGTCCCCGCCGATGCAGCTGAAGCCAAGCTTGGTCACCGCGCTGCGGATCAGGGCCGCGTTGCCGAGATAGAAATCCGTCATCGCCTTCACCTGCGCTTGGCCGGCGTCGGTGTAGATGGCGGCCGCCGCCTTCTGGATCGGGTAGGCCACGCCGTTGAACTTCGTCGTGTGCCGCCGGTTCCAGAGGGCGTACACGGGGTGCGCGTTGCCCGCCTGATCATAGGCCATGAGCGACTTCGGCACCACGGTGTAGGCGCAGCGCGTACCGGTGAAACCGGCCGTCTTGGAGAAGGACCGGAACTCGATCGCGACCTCGCGTGCTCCCTCGATCTCATAGATGCTGTGCGGGATCGCCGGGTTGCGGATGTAGGCCTCGTAGGCGCTGTCGAAAAGGAGGATCGCCTTGTTCGCCTTCGCGTAGGCCACCCAGGCCTCCAGCTGGGCCCTGGTCGCCACCGCACCCGTCGGATTATTCGGGAAGCAGAGATAGATCAGGTCCGTCGCCACCGTTGGAATCGCCGGGACATAACCGTTCGCAGGCGTCGACTCGAGATAGGTGATGCCGGCATAACGGCCGTCAACATTCGCGCCCGTCCGGCCGGCCATGACATTGGTGTCGACATAGACCGGATACACCGGGTCCGGGATCGCCAGCTTCAGGCCCTCGGTGGCAAAGATCTCCTGGATATTGCCGCAATCGCACTTGGAGCCGTCGGAAACAAAAATCTCGTCCGCGTCGATCTTGCAGCCGCGCGCGGCATAATCGTGGGCCGCGATGGCCTCGCGCAGGAAGGCATACCCCTGCTCCGGGCCGTAGCCCTTGAAGGTCGCCCGCTTCGCCATCTCGTCGGTGGCGGCATGCAGCGCCTCGGTGCAGACCGCCGGCAGCGGCTCGGTCACGTCGCCAATGCCAAGACGGATGACCGGCTTGTCCGGATTTGCCTGGGTATAGGCCGTCACGCGCTTGGCGATGTCGGAGAAGAGGTAGGAGGCCTTGAGCTTGAGGTAGTTTTCGTTGATACGGATCATGGCGGCGAAAAACTTGAATAAGCGGCTCCGCGCCGTTTAGTTCAAGCTCCGCGTTAACGTTCCCGCTTCCCATGCAGACCATCCAATCGGTTTTCGAAATGCAGACCCTGGCGGAGGAACTGCGTTCGAAGGGCCAGATGATCGGGCTCGTCACGACCATGGGCGCCCTCCATGCGGGGCACCTCAGCCTCATCCGGCTGGCCGCGGAGCGCGCCGACCGCGTGGTCGTTTCGCTTTTTGTAAATCCAGCGCAGTTCGGTCCGAGCGAGGACGTTGCGAAATATCCCCGCGAGCTTGAGGCAGACCTCGCGAAATGCGCCGCCGCCGGCGCCGACATCGTGTTCACCCCCTCGGTCGAGGAGATCTACCCCAAGGGCTACTCCAGCTACGTGACCGAGGACTCCGTTTCCAAACCCTTGGAGGGCGTATCGCGGCCGTCCCATTTCCGCGGCGTCACCACCATCGCCGCCAAGCTTTTCAACATCATCCGCCCGGACGTCGCCGTCTACGGCCAGAAGGACGCCCAGCAGGTCGCGGTGATCACAAAGATGGTGGCCGACCTCCACTTCACGGTCGACATCCTCATCGGCGAGACCATCCGCGACACCGACGGCCTTGCGCTCGGCGCCCGTAATCGCGATCTCACCACCACCCAGCGGCAGGAAGCCACCTCGATTTTCCAAGCCCTGCAAAAGGCCAAGTCGATGGTCGCGGCCGGCGAGCGCCGCTCCGACCGGCTGGTCGCGGAGGCCACCCATATTCTGAGCCAGCATCGCCGCGTGCGCATCATCTACGCGTCGATCGTCGATCGCTCCACCATGGAACCGATGCGAGAGGTCGTGCCCGGCAAGGCCGTTATGGCCATCGCCGCCTGGATCGACGAGGTCCGCCTGATCGACAACCAGATCCTGTGAGCGCCCGCGCCGGTTCGCCCTTTCACCCGGGCCCCGCGCCCGCGGGCATTTCTTTCCGCCCCGCCGTCGTCCACGATGCCGAGGCGCTGGCCGCACTCTACCGCCACTACGTCCTGACTCATACGGCCACGTTCGAGACCGAGCCGCCGTCGCCGATCGAGATGAACCGCCGCCGCACGGTCATCGTGGATGCGGGTATGCCCTACCTCGTCGCCGAGCATGCCGGCCAGCTGATCGGCTACGGCTACGCCGGCTCCTACCGGCCGCGGGCCGCCTATCGCTTCACCGTCGAGGATTCCATCTACCTGGATCCGGCTTGGGCGGGCCGCGGCGTCGGTCGCGCCCTGCTCGGTGAGTTGATCGCCGCCAGCGAGGCCGCCGGGTTCCACCAGATGATTGCCGTCATCGGTGACTCCGCCAACACGCCGTCGGTCCGGCTCCACGCCAGCCTCGGCTTCACCCCCATCGGCGTGCTGCGCGACGTGGGCTTCAAGTTCGGCCGCTGGCTCGACACCATTCTGATGCAGCGGACCCTCCATCCTCCGGAAGAAGTCACCCCGCCATGACGCGTCGCTTCGACGTTCTCGTGGTCGGCAGCGGCATTGCCGGCCTCAGCTTCGCCCTCAAGGTCGCCCGGCAGGGTCGCTCCGTCGCCATCCTGACCAAGAAAAACAAGGCGGACTCCAACACCAACTGGGCCCAGGGAGGCATCGCCGTGGTCACCGCCCAGACCGACGCGTTCGCCAAACACGTCAAGGACACGCTCGTCGCCGGCGACGGCCTCTGCACCGAAAAGGTCGTCCGCGAGATCGTGCGCGAGGGTCCCGCACGCGTGCAGGAACTGGTGGACCTCGGGCTCACTTTCTCCCGTGACAAAAGCGGCGCCTACGACCTCGGCCGCGAGGGCGGGCACAGCGAGCGGCGTATCCTCCACGTGAAGGACATGACCGGCAAGGCCATCGAGGACGCTTTGCTGCAGGCGATCGCCAACGAGCCCCTTGTCGCGCTGTTTGAGCACTTTTTCGCCATCGATGTGATCACCCGGCGCCGTCCCGGTGGCCGGCGCCGGGTCGGTCCCGATCGCGTCGAGGGCCTCTACGCCCTCGATGTTCGCGACGGTCGCGTGGTCACCTTCGCCGCTCCCGTGGTGATGCTGGCCTCGGGTGGCGCCGGCCAGGTGTACCTTTACAGCACCAATCCCGACATCGCCACCGGGGACGGCATCGCCATGGCCTACCGCGCCGGCGTGGAAGTGCGGAATCTCGAGTTCATCCAGTTCCACCCCACCACGCTTTACTCGCCCGACAACGCCCGCTTCCTGATCAGCGAGGCGGTGCGGGGCGAGGGCGCGATCCTGCGCAATCTCGCGGGCGAGGCCTTCATGCCCGCCTATCATCCGCAGGCGGATCTCGCGCCGCGCGACATCGTTGCCCGCGCCATCGACAGCGAGATGAAGAAGTCCGGCGCGCCGCATGTTTGGCTCGATATCACGCACCGCACTCCGGCTTTTCTCCGCAACCGCTTTCCCCAGATCGACCGCATCTGCCGCCAGCACGGGCTCGACCTCGCCAAGGACCTCATCCCGGTCGTACCCGCGGCCCACTACACCTGCGGCGGCGTCGCCACCACGCTGGCCGCGGAAACCTCGTTGCCCGGCCTCTACGCCTGCGGCGAAGTCGCCTGCACCGGCCTGCATGGCGCCAACCGCCTCGCGAGCAACTCCCTCCTCGAGGCCGTGGTCATGGCCCACCGGGGCGCGGCCTCGGTTCAACGCTACCTCGAAGGCCTCCCGGCCAAGCGACCATCCCCGCTGCCCGAGTGGGTCGATCTCGGCGGACATGATTCCGACGAGCGCGTCGTCGTGAGCCACAATTGGAACGAGCTCCGCCACACGATGTGGGACTATGTCGGCATCATGCGCACGACGAAGCGCCTTGAGCGCGCCCGGAGCCGCATCGCCACCCTCGCGCGTGAGATCCATGACTACTACTGGAATTTCTCGGTGGATCCTCAGCTGCTGGAGCTGCGCAACCTGACCCAGGTCGCCGAGCTGATCGTCACTTGCGCGCTGCAGCGGCGCGAGAGTCGCGGCCTGCATGCGATTGCGGACCATCCGCGCCGGCGCATGGTGGCGCGGGCCACGCGCGTGCGCGCCGACTGAACCGGCTAGGCCGGCTCAGGGCTGCGGCCGCGTATCCGGCAGCGCCCGCTCCACCTCGAGCCGCAGCGCCCACAGCGACATAAAGATGTCGCGCAAGAAGGCGACCAGCGCAGAAATCAAACAGCCCACGCTCGCAAAAAAGAGCAGGGCGATCCCCGGCGCCAGCGAACGACCCACCATCGCGCCGACAAAAATGAGGGCCACCAGCAGGCCCGCGCACAACATGCTCAGCGCGCTGAAGGTCACGGCCATGCGGATCAGCGAGGCCCGCCGGTACATGATCCGAAGCTGCTGCTCCACATGCGGGCGCTCCTCCGGCGCCGCGGCCCGGAGCTGGCCGGCGAGCGCACGTGAACGGTCGACGATGCGGGCCATCCGGTTCGTCATGGTCAGCAGGAGCGATCCGAGACCCGTGATGAGAATCACCGGAGTGATCGCGAGCTGGATGATCGGGAGCAGCTGCTCCTGGCGCAGGAAATCCATCCCGATAGTACGCCGCCAAATCCGGCTCTTGGCAACTCCGCGCATTTGCAATCCCCACCAATCCGGTGTTGATCACGGGCGTCCTTGGCTTCCCCGTCCTCCAGTTCACTCAACGGCGTCCTCGAGCGCATCATCTTCCTCAACGAGGAAAACCACTACACCATCGCGGAGTTTCGCAACGATGCGGACGACGCCAAGGTCACTATCGTCGGCGCGCTGCCCGGCGTGCAGTGCGGCGAGACCCTGCGCCTCACCGGAGAGTGGACCCGGCACAGCCAGCACGGCGACCAGTTCAAGATCGTCGCCTTCACCAGTGAGCTGCCCTCCTCCGTGCACGGCATCCGCCGCTACCTCGGCAGCGGCCTCGTGCAGGGCATCGGCAAGGTTTACGCCAACAAGATCGTCGACGCCTTCGGCACCGACACCTTCCGCATCCTCAGCGAGGAGTCGGGTCGGCTTCGCTCCGTCCCCGGCATCGGCAAGGTCCGCGCCACCGCGATCAAGCGCGCCTGGGACGACCAGCGTGCGTTCCGCGAACTCTACATCTTCCTCCAGACCTACGGCGTCACCACCGGCCAGTGTGTCAAACTGGTCAATAAGTACGGCGCCGATGCCCAGCGGATCCTCACCACCGAGCCCTACCGGGTGGCCCGGGAAATCGACGGCATCGGCTTCAAGACCGCGGATCGCATTGCGATCAACCTCGGCTTCGCCAACGACGCGCCGCCCCGCCTCGACGCCGGCATCCTCTACTCCCTCGAAACCCTCCAGGAAGAGGGCCACACCGCGATCCGCGAGGTCGACCTGCGCGACCACGCCGCGCCGCTGCTGGAGACGAGCGGCGAGCGCATCGAAGCCCGCATTCATGCGCTTGTCGAGGCACGCGACCTCATCCGCCACTGGCCGGCCGGCGTGACCGCTCCCCTGCCCGGCTCGGCCTTCATCCAGCTGCCCGTCCTCGACCGCGCCGAGCAGCGCATCAGCGGGGTGGTCGCGCGCCTTGCCGCCGTCCCCAGCGGGCTCCCGGCCATCAAGATCGATGCCGCCGTGAAATGGGCCGAGGACAAGGCCGGCTTTGCCTTCGCCGAGCTGCAACGCGAGGCCCTGCGCAATGCCCTCGCGCACAAGTTCACCCTGCTCACCGGCGGCCCCGGCACCGGCAAGACCACCATCCTTCGCGCGCTGGTCGACATCCTCCGGGCCAAGAGGGTTCGCGTGCATCTCGCCGCCCCCACCGGCCGGGCCGCACAACGCCTCGCCGAGACCACGGGCGGCTTCGCCTCCACCATCCACCGCCTGCTCAAATACGATCCCGCCCGCGGCGGTTTCGAGGCCAATGAGGATCGCCCGCTCTCCACCGACTTCCTCATCGTCGACGAGGCCTCGATGCTCGATACCCGCCTCGCTGCGGCGCTCCTCCAGGCCGCCCCCTCCCGGGCGCATGTGCTGCTCGTCGGCGACACCGACCAACTGCCCAGCGTCGGCGCAGGCAATGTCCTCAAGGATCTGATCGCCACGGAGCGGCTGCCAGTCACCCGGCTCAATGTCATCTACCGCCAGCAGGGCCAGAGCACCATCGTCACCACCGCACACGCGATCAACGCCGGCGATCCTTCCCTCCCGCCCGCCGTCGCGAACCCCGAAGACGTTCCGGTCTGGAGCGACCTGACCTTCATCGCCGCTGACTCCGCCGACGATTGTCTTCGCAAGGTCATCGCCCTCTGCACCGAGTTCATCCCGCAAAAGATCAAGTGGCCCCACCCGGTGAACGACGTGCAGGTCCTCGCTCCGATGCACAAGGGCGTCGCGGGTGTCGGTAATTTCAACGTCCAGCTCCAGGCCGCCCTCAACCCCTCGCGCCGCCCCGGCGTGCGCGGTCCCGCCGGGGAATTCCGCCCCGGTGACAAGGTCATCCAGCTGCGCAACAACTACGACAAGAACCTGTTCAACGGTGACATCGGCGCCGTCACCGCCGCCGACGCCGAGACTGGCACGCTGACCGCCGACTTCGACGGCAACGTGCAGACTTTCGACCGCGGCGAATTGGGCGATCTCGCCCTCGCTTACGCGATCAGCATCCACAAGTCCCAAGGCAGCGAGTACCCCGTGGTCATCGTGCCCCTGCTCAAGGCGCACTTCATGATGCTGCAGCGAAACCTGATCTACACCGCCATCACCCGCGGCCGAAAAAAAGTCTATCTGGTCGGCGAGCCCGCCGCCTACGCGATGGCCGTGCGGAACAGTGACGCCAAGACCCGCAGCACCCACCTCCGCGAGAAAATCGCCGCCCTCCGCCCCACCTGAGGAAAGCCCTGCGCGAGGCCAAAGGGAGCTGGAAGCTCCCTCCACTCTGGATAATCCAACGTAGCGGGAGCATCCTGCTCCCGTTCGAGCCCGTGGAACGCATTGGCCGGTAGACAGGCGACTGGTTCAGGTGGACACCCGCGATCAAGGGGGCGCATCAATCCCTTTGCAGAGGAGCCCGGTTCGTGCCAACTTCCTGCACGTTCATTCCTATGAAAGCCCGTTTCCTCCCTCTCGTGCTCGTCGTGCTGTCCGTCTTGGGCGCACGCGCTGCCACCCCCGTTCCGGTTCAGGTCGATGGTTTTTCCTTCGTGAAGACTGTCGGTCCGATCTCGGAGTACACCCTCGCCAGCAACGGCCTCTCGGTCCTGCTGCTCCCTGACATGTCCAGCCCGACCGTGACCTTCATGGTGACGTACCGGGTCGGCTCGCGCAACGAAGTCACCGGCACCACCGGCGCCACCCACCTGCTGGAGCATCTCATGTTCAAGGGCACGCCCAACTACAACCGCGAGAAGGGCAACAGCGTCGACCAGTTCCTCGAGCGCGTCGGGGCCAATTTCAACGCCACGACCTGGCTGGATCGCACCAACTACTACGCGACCATCGGCAGCGAACACCTTGAGGGTTATCTGGCCATCGAGGCCGACCGCATGCGCAACCTCTGGCTCCGCGAGTCGGACCGCCAGCCGGAGATGACCGTCGTGCGCAACGAGTTTGAGATCGGTGAGAACAACCCGACCGAGGCGCTCGACAAGGAGATCGGCGCCGCGGCCTACATGGCCCATCCCTACCACCACTCCACCATCGGCTGGCGCAGCGACATCGAAAAGGTGTCGATCGAAAAGCTGAAGGAGTTCTACGACACCTTCTACTGGCCGGACAATGCCACGGTCACGGTCATTGGCGACTTCGATCCCGCCGCCACGCTGGGCCTGATCAAGAAGTACTACGGTGTCTACCCGAAGGCACCCGCCCCCATCCCGCAGGTCTACACCGAGGAGCCCGAGCAGACCGGCCCCCGCCGCGTCACCGTCAAGCGCGCCGGGCAACTCGGCGTGGTCGGCGTTGCCTACAAGACGCCCTCACGCCGCAGCCCGGACATGCCCGCGCTGCAGGTGCTCGATGCAATTCTCGGCCGCGGCAAGGGCAGCCGGTTCTACCGCGCGCTCGTCGACACGAACCTGACCACGGGGGTGGGCGTTGGCACGGGCCAGTTCCATGATCCCTCCCTGCTGAATATTTATGCGGACCTCGCCCCCGGGGTGGCCCATGCGCAAGTGGAGCAGGTCATCCTAGCCGAGATCGAGCGCATCAAGAAGGACGGCGTGACCGCCGCAGAGGTCTCGGCGGCGATCAACCAAATCCTCGCGCAATCCGCCTTCCGCGGCGACGGCTCCTTTGCCATGGCCAGCACGCTGAATGAGTTCATCGCCAGCGGTGATTGGACCCTCTACGTCACGTTCGACGACGCCATTTCCAAGGTGACGCCGGACGACGTCCGCCGGGTCGCCAACCTCTATCTGCTCGAGGACCAGAGCACGAGCGGCTGGTTTATCCCGATCGTGCCGGCCGCACCCGCCGCCAACAACTAAGCCGACCCGAAAGCCATGAAGACCTCCTTCCGCCTTCTCCTCGCCGTCCTTGTCCTCGCCACCGCTGGCGCCACCGCGCGCGCCGCCGTCGCCGACAACGCGGTGCGCACGTCCATCGCCGGCATCGATGTGATCGCCTACCCCACCGGCGTCAAAAACGTCGTCACCTTCCGCGGTTCCCTCCCGGCCGGTGACAGCCTTGCCCCCGAACACAATATCGCCGTCCCGACCCTAGTCGGGGCGATGCTGGATCAGGGAACGTTGAAACAGGACAAGTTCGCCCTTGCCCAGAAGCTCGAAAGCGTGGGTGCGACCCTCAGCTTCAGCGTCGACGGCACCATGCTTACGATCAGTGGGAAATGCCTCGCCCAAGACATGCCCCTCGTGATCAGCCTTCTCGCGGAGCAGCTCCGCGAACCCGCGTTTCCCGCATCCGAACTTGAGAAGGTCAAGAAGCAGCTCGCCGGCGACTTTCAGCGGGCTCTGGAGAGCACCGACTACCGCGCCAACCTCGCCTTCAGTCAGGCGGTCTACCCGATCGGCCACCCCAATCGCGATGCCCCCACCGAGGAGTTCCTCGCGGCCGTCCAGAGCGCGACGGTCGATGACCTCCGCGCCTTTCACCGCACCTACTACGGGCCGGCGGCTTTTACCCTCATCGCGGTGGGCGACGTTGACCCCACCGCCCTGCAGGCCGAGGTGACCAAGGCCTTCAGCGGGTGGACCGGCGGCAAGCCCACCCCAGCGCCTGCCCGCGCCCGGCCCACTGACGCCGCCAAGGACCAGGTCGTCTTCATCGCCGACAAGACCAATGTCTCGATGATCTGGGGCCAGGCCACCGGATTGAAATACAACGACCCGGACACCCTCGCCCTGCGCGTCGGGACGAACATCTTCGGCAGCGGCTTCACCGGACGCCTCATGGCCAATGTGCGCGACCGCGAGGGCCTCACCTACGGCATCTACTCCGCCGTGCTGAACGACACGCACACGGACGGCGACTGGCGCATCGTCGCCAACTTCTCGCCCGAGTTGCTGGAACAGGGTATCGCCTCCACCCAGCGCCAGCTGACCGAGTGGTCAACCAAGGGCGTTTCGCCCGAGGAATTCGCCCGCGAACAAAGCAACTACATCGGCACCTACAAGGTCACCCTCGCCACCACCACGGGCATGGCCAACGCCCTGCTCGCCTCAGTGCAGCGCGGCTACGGCGTTTCCTGGCCCGATGAACTGCCCAAGCGGGTCGCCGCGATGACCGTCAACGAGGTCAACTCCGCGATCAAAAAGCACGTCCGCCCCGAGAGCCTCGTGCTCATCAAGTCCGGCACGGTTCCCGAGAGGGCCAAATAGGCCCCCGACGAAACGGACCGGAAAGAGCCGGGCGTCTGCGCCCGGCTTTTTCCTGTCCCCATGGCGAATCGCGCGACCTTGGGCGGCGTTTGCCGGTACCCGAAAGACGGCGGCAATCTCATTTGGCGGGCTGCGCCACCACCCCCTCGTCCTTTCCGGCGCCTCCCCCGCGAGGGCGGGCCCCGCCGGGGAGGCGCTGAGGGCCCGACGGGCTGCGGCCGGAAAGAATCCCCGCCTCGCATCACCAGACCCGGACGGGGATCCTTGCTTCCAGCGCGGCCTCCGTCCCGTCGGGGAGGTCCGGCAGAAAATCAAAGCCCGTCCGGCGCTCGATCTCGTCAATCGAGACGAGGTAGCGGTCGAGGTCGCGGGCGGCATCCGCCGATTGCGGCAGGATGATCCCAAGGGCCCGCAGGCGACCATCGCTCTCGTCGAGCAGGATCATGAAGAAGGATTCCGGCACGACGGTGCCATTGGGCAAGGCCTCCCGCGCCGGGCCGAAGACCGGTCCGGCCAGCACCCAAACCTCCCCGAAGCGCCCGGGGTAGCTAGTCGCGATCCGCCGCTCCAATTCCTTCCACGGGCCAGCGTTCAGGGCATGCCGCTGCGGCACGATGTTCGACATCAGGAACGTCTCGCGCTGCGCCTCGTCCCCGTGGTGCACGGCGATCGCGTGACTGGGCGCGAGGTGCCCGCGATCGTAACCACTCCCCGAATACGCCTCCGGAGCCACGCGGGCCGCGGTGCGCAGGTCGACCACAAAGCGGTCCGGGCGCGCGGTCGGCGGGGGTGCCTCCTCCCGGTCCTGCACCCGGTAGGCGACCCAGACCGGGTTTTCCAGGACCTCACTGTAGCCGACCGTGTAACCGCGATTCACCAGCCGCCGGACCGCATGGGGAAATCCATCGGGCCGCGGCAGGCCGGCGTAGAGGTACCCGCCGTCGGAAGCCCGGCCGGGGGCGCGGACGAAATCCCCGCTCGCATAGAGCTGGTGGAGATCCCAGGCGAGATCGAGCAGGTCGATGCCTTTCTCCCGTTCGAGGTAGTTCTCGATCAGCTGGTCGACCTCCGCCCGGCGCGCGGCGGGCTGGAATGCGTACCAACTCACCAGCAGGCCAAGGAGCAGGGCATTGAACCAGAGCAGCGGACGCACCCGGCGGGCGCGGCGTGACTTCCGGGCGGGCATCGGGGCAGGAGGCGCCGGACCTAGCGCGGCAGCTTCCGCAGGCCGCGGGTGATGGCCGCGACGTCACAGCGGGCCGGATCAAAATCGGGGCCGACCCATTCCCGCCACTCCCGGCCCAAATCGGTGGCCGGTTCGGCCAGACAGGCCAGCATGTCGTGGTAGGCCTCGAGTCCGCCGCAGTCCTCGGGCGGACCGGCCCGTTCGCCGCCGAGGCAGGTGGGACTGCGCTCACCCTTGGCCAGCGGGCGAATCTCCTCGACGACCGCATTCACGGTCCAGCCCTCGCCCAGATGATAGCGATAGGAGAACCGACCCTCCGCCGCGATGCCTGCATCGGCGAGCGAGATGTCGCGGTCATCGTCGACCGGGTTTGGCCCCGTCACGGGATTTCCCAGCCGACGGTCGCCGATGCTAAAAACATGCGTCTGATAATCGAACCAGTCGAAGGCGATCTGAATCCCGTCGTGCAGGCGCGACAGCCAGAGTGATTCCCGGACCAGCAGGCGACGCCAGACCTCGGGCTGGGAGCCAGCCACCGCGAGGCGGAGCACGAGGGCCCGATCACCCGACTTGCGGGGGCGGACGGCGCGGGCGCCTTCGTGAAGGGAGATCATGGCGATCGGCGCAATGCAGACCCGCAGGAGCCGGCCAACAAAAACCCCCGTGGCGCCGGGGGCACGACGGGGGCGGGAGAGCGGGTCGGTCGCGAATTACTTCGCGAACACAGCCTTGGCCACATGGGCTTTGGCGCGGGAGGCGGCGTTGCGGTGAACAACGCCCGACTTCGTCGCGCGATCCATGGCGGAGGCATAGGCGGCGCCGGCAGTGCGCGCGGCTTCCTTGTCCCCGGCCTTGGAGGCCGCTTCGAACTTCTTGTGAAGGGTCTTGAGACGCGTGGAGACGGCCCGGTTGCGGACGGTGAGGCGCTCGGACTTGCGGGCGGCCTTGATGGCAGATTTCGTGTTGGCCATGGC
>CAMAXB010000047.1 GCA_945862035.1 Opitutus sp. GAS368 | reverse complement strand
CAATCCCGGGCGCGCGAACATCTTCCGTCCGCCCGGGGAGAGGGAGTTCCAAAGCCAGGTGTTTCGCTCGAAAGACGGCGGGAAGACTTGGGGCGATCGATCGCTGATCGGGAGCGGCGACGAGACCGGCCTGCTGCGGCTGTCGTCCGGGAAATTACTGGCCGCGGTGCGGGGCGAGTTCGGCGTCTCCATCCACGAATCGACGGACGAGGGCCGGACGTGGCGAAACCTCGGTGAGGCGACGGAACCGGGCGAAAAACCAGGGAGCCTGCTGCAGTTGAAGGACGGACGGGTGCTGTTTTCCTACGGTGACCGGCGCCTGCCGTTCTACGGCGTGCAGGCGATGATCAGCCGCGATGAGGGGAAAACCTGGGACCGGGAGAACCGGTTTCAGCTGGTCTCGGACGCGCCCAATACCGATTGCGGCTATCCGACATCGGTCCAGCTTCCCGACGGACGGATTTTCACGGTCTACTACCAAGTGAATGATTTGAATAACTCCCCGGCAAGCGCCACGGCCAGGGCGGTCATATGGACCGTTCCTCCTTGATCCGGATCCAGGCGATGGGGCATTCCTGTCCACGTGAAATTTCTCGATACCAGCAAGACCTTCCCGATCAGTTCGGCCGTCATCACCAGCAACAAATTACTGGAGGTGGTTCTCACTGGCATCCCCGACGGCGACACCAAACCGATCAAGGGAGGCGCCGCCGCGGAGATGCACGAAATTTTCCGGCAGCTCGACGAGATTCTGGCCGAAGCGGGGCTGGCGAAGACGCATGTCGCGTCGGTCCGGTTGTACCTGCAGCACGTCAATCGCGACATCGCCGAGGTTAATGCCGTGTACAAGGATTATTTCGGCTCGCATCCACCCTGCCGGCGGGGCTACGGCGTGGATCTGCAAGTCGGTATGCTGGTTGAAGCCGCCTTCGTCGCGGAGTTTCCTACTTAGCCGGATCGTTGTAGTCGAACGCCCGAATGTAGGAGCTCGCTTGCGAGCGATTCACGCCGGCCAAAATGCATTTATCGCCTGCGAGCAGGATCCTACATCAGGTCCACCGAATAGTGTGCCGTCAGCTCATTCGATGAATGGGTTCCTACTGCAACGACCGGCTTAGCTGCGCTGTTTCGATCGGGCCGGTTGGGGAGTCTGGGAACGGGCGCGCTGCCGCTCCGGGCGCCGGCCGGCTGGGCTAACGACGTTTCGGCGAGGACCGTGGCGCCGCCTTGAGCGGAAACCGGTCGCCATAGGGGGGAAATTCGCCGTGCTTGAGATAATCTTCATGATATTTGGCCACCTTGTCGGTGTCCACTTCAACCCCCAGCCCGGGTTTGTCCAAGCGCCCCCACGACGGCCCATCCGTGATCGGGATTCGTTCGGTCAAGATGTCGTCCATCATGAGCTGGGCCGTCTGCTGGTGGCCTTGGCAGGCGTTGGGGATCGCCAGCATGACGTGCTGGCCTGCCGCCGCCGCGAGGCCGAATTCGCCATGCGTATGCTTGCAGACCTGCCATCCTTCCATGTGACCGGCTTGGGACAGCAGGTGAAATCGTGAGAGCGACCCAACCCAGTACGAGCTGAAGCAAAGATAGCTGCCGCAACGGCTGTTGATGATTCGCCAGACGTCGGCCTCACGCCCCAGCCCCTCGTTGACGCAGATCGGCACGTCCACCCGCCGCATCAGGTCGAGGTTGTTCTCGACCGGGTCGATCGGCACGGGCGCCTCCACGAAATCCAAGTCGAAGCGCGCGTGCCAGCGCTTCAACAGGCGCACCGCCTGTGGCATGTTCCAGGCCTGATTGACGTCGATCCGGATGCCGCCCTCCCGTCCGATGGCGCCGCGCAATGCCTCGAGCATCGCCTCCTCCCTCCGCTCGTCGACGCCGGCCTTGATGTAGAACCGGCGGTAGCCGCGCCGCATGGCTTCCTTGGCCTCGCGCTCGACCGCCTTCGGCGTGCCCCACTCCATGTAATAGAAATAGTCCACCGCCTCGCGCTGCGCACCGCCGAACAAACGGTAGAGCGGCTGGCCCGCCGCGCGGCCACACAGGTCCCACAGCGCCATGTCGATGCCGGCATACGCGAAGTTGCCGGTCATCGGCTGGAACGACCACAGCGCCGGCACGGCCAGGTCGCGGTGGATCGCCTCCTTGTCCCACGGATCCCGGCCCAGGACCACGGGGGTCATGGCACGGACGGCGCTCTCGATGCCCGGCACGTCCGCCGCCCGGGTGCATTCGCCCCAGCCGACCAGGCCATTGTCCGCCGTAACCTTGACCAGCACGTCGGCGATGCCACCGCGGGCGATCAGAGAGCTTTCCTCGACGTGCTTGTACGGAATGCGCACCGGAATGGCCTCGAGCTTGGCGATCTTCATGGTGTCCCCCGCATGACGGGGATTTCCGCTCCTAGTTGTTATCATAGGCAAGAAATTCGGATTCCGTCTGGTCGGCCGGCAAGGCGGACGCACGAACGGCTAACGTCGTTCGAGTTACTCAGCTTTTTCCGGACAGGTCGAGAGCCCAAGGATCATCGGGCTGATCGGTGAATCCGCTCAGCAGCCGGGTGCTCAGGGAACCTCCGGCGGGGACCATCGCCACCTGGCCCGCGGACACCAATTCGGGAAAGCGCCCGACTGGAGAAGTGCTGGGCTGCAGCGTGATCAAATGCCCTTGCCCCCAAAAAGGATAGTCCTCCCCGACCGACTGCGCGCCACGGCCGCCACCGCGGGCCCAAGACCACGCCCATGGGAAAAGCCGCTCATCCCACCGCAGGGCGAATCCCCGCCGCAGCGCCTGGTTCCAGACGCAGCCCCACCCGACAGCCAGATCCGTCATCTGCACCGATTGGTCCAACCCGCTTCCCGCCGCCGGCACCTTGCTGCAATCGCGCATGCCGCCACCCTGTAACTCCGGAATGAACGGCCATTTTCCCCGGTAGCCCTGTTTGACCTGGGTGCCGATCTGGCGATTAAAATCATAGGTGGCGATCGTCCGCGCCGGAACCCGCAACTCCGCCCCGTGGATCAGTTCCCCGCCGAAAGCCGGATGCTGCAGCCAGGCGCACGGCCGCGGTTTGTAACTTCGGTTGGTGAGAGTTTCCTCCCAAATCAGCACCTCGCTGTCCCGGCCGAGTTCCCAAATTCTCTCCAGGACGAAGGGCGTGCGGACTGACCTCCCCACCACCTTCACGCGCACCCGGTCCCGATTTTCCTCCAATACCTCTGATTCGAACGGCAGAGCCCGGAATTCCCCGGGGGCGCCGATCGGCGCCCCAAAAGAGTCGGTCGGAAACCATCCGGTGGGAAGCGAAAGAAACCACGATCCGTCCAATACATCGTAAATGTCGCTGTTCCGTTCGATCGGCTGGGCCAACAGGGTCCGCCGCGGAGGCTGCACCATCGGATTCTTCCACATGACATCGAGCTTCCGTCCGATATCCTCAAAGCCCAAACTCGCCGACCCATGTTCCGGCCAGATCGTCACCCGAATGCGGCGGTTTTCGATAATCAAAAGTTCGGCACCGTGGCGATGGGCGCGCCGTATACGAAGATGGGAACGAGACGCTTTCATGAATACCAGACAGCCCCGGGAATGGGCCAACAACCAAGGTACACCCCGGGAGCGGCTGGCTCATTGGAGACAACAGCAGGGCGAATCACAACCATGGCCACCAAGCAGGCAGGCTCCTCTGCCGTATCGATCACAATTTTCTGGCAACATTTTGTTCCCAGAATAACTCATTTGAGGAGACGCGCCCAACGCCGCAAACAGTACCGGCGACGATGATCAAACAGCCACCCAAAGACGAAAAACCCACCTGGCTCCGCCTTCCTCCGGGGCTCCACCTCCGACGCCTAGGGAAAGGGCACCCGGGATTCAGTGCGTTCATTATTCGAGGCCAGCCCGGTCCGGTCGCGGTCATCAATGGCGCCACCCACGGTGATGAATACGAGGGCCCGACCGTCCTCCGGGAGCTGAGCCGCCTCGTCAATCCCCGGGACTTGCGCGGCACGCTGGTGATCATTCCAGTGCTCCACGAAGACGCCTTCTTCGCCGGCACCCGCGGTCACCCGAAGGATGGCAGCAATCTGGCCCGGGTCTTCCCGGGAGACCCCCGGGGAAACCAGGCCGAGCGGGTCGCACACCTTTTCCTGAGTCAAATCCTGCGGCACGCGGACTATTACCTCGACCTGCACAGCGGCGGGGTTCTCCACGACCTGCTGCCCTGGACCGGTTATATTATTACAGACCGGCCCGATCTCGATCGGGTCCAGGCGGCCATGGCCGCCTGTTTTGATGATTTTTGGTGTTGGGGCAGTCCCTACAATCCAGGCCGCACCATCAGTGCCGCGGTCGATAACGGAATTCCCGCCATTTACACCGAAAACCGCGGAGGTGCCGGCGTGCATCCTGATGACGCCCGTGACCTGCATCGGGGCCTGCGAAATTTCCTTTTGCGCTTCGGCTTCCTTAAAGGGGCGGCGCCGCGCCTGAAAAAGCAGTTCGTCCGGCTCACCACCGACCGGCAGGAAGTCACGATCCAACTCCATCACCCGTCTCCGGCGGACGGCCTTTTTATTCCCGCGGTCGCGGTGGGAGAAAACGTCCGCAAGAGGGCCTTGGTGGGTACCGTGCACCCCTTGGGAAAGAAGGTAGGCATTCCGGTCAGGGCGGCGCATAGCGGAACCGTGGTTTCCCTCCGGCGCAAACGCTCCGTCGCGACCGGGGATGCCCTCGCCAGTCTGGTCGTCCTTCCCCGCCCGCGCTGAACCGTTTGTGCGCGAAATCGTCCATTGTCGCAGGGAGGCACGGGGACCCGCGGTTCCTGCGCTCCGCCGATTGTTCGCGATCAGGCCTTGCCTCCCACCAAGATGAGCACCGGCGGAGCCGATGGCGCGAGCGTCCGGTCCTGAAATAACCCCCATTTCACCCACAAAGATCATCCATGCGTATATCAAAAATAATTTCAAAACTGCGGGCCGGCAAAGTAGCGCGAATATGCTGTCTTTATAACCCAGTAACGATGTACCCCCGGCATGCGGCCCATGCCGGATACGACGGCATCTGGCTGGAACACGAACATAACACCTGGGAACTGCGCGAGCTGCAGCGAATCATCGCCATGCACCACCTCGCGGACATCGACTGCGTCGTTCGGCCGACCTTCTTGGGCAGAACGCAGCTCTATGGCCTGTTGGATATGGGAGCTTCCGGGCTGATGGTCCCTTTTGTTTCCAATCGCGAATCTGCCCGCTATTTGGTCGATGCGCTGAGGTTTCCACCGGTCGGTCAGCGCGGGCTGGATGGGGCCGGTTTAGACAATGATTTTTACCTGAATGGAATCCGCTCTTATGTGTCCGATGCGAACCAACAAACGGTGATTGTCGCCCAGATTGAGACTCCGGAGGCGCTCGACAATGTGGAGGAGATCGCGGCAGTGAAAGGGATCGACGTCCTGTTCATCGGTCCGAGCGATCTCTCCCTCCGCTTGGGCTGTGCCTGCGATTGGGCGGAGCCCAAAATGCAAGCCGCCCAGAAAAGCGTCGCAGCAGCAGCGGCGCGGAACGGCGTCCATTGGGGCCGGCCCACCGGGACCGCAGAAGACATGGCGGAAATGCTTCGGAATGGGGCCAGGTTCATTGCCCACGGCAGCGATTTCGACTCGATCGCATATTCAATGCAAAGCCGCTATCGATTGACCTTCGAAAAGGCCCTGTCGGCTTGTGGCATGAATGAGTCGAAGGAAACACCACCTCCGCTTGAGAAGGCCAAATCCTACTAGCCATGGGCCATAGGCCGGAACCCCTGCCACCTCGAAGGGTGCTGGTCACGGGGGGCGCGACGAACATTGGACGCGCCATCACCGAATGCTTTCTGCGAGACGGCGCCCGCGTGGCGGTCGGTCAGTTGGAAGCCGGACCGGCGGAGGAATTGGTCAAGACTTACGGAAATCGGGTGATCGCTTTGCGCTTTGACCAGGGTTGCGCCGAAGACTGCCGGCGCCTAATCGAGGAGGCGGCGGGCCAATTGGGCGGCTTGGACGTGCTCGTCAACAATGCGGCGATCACGGGTCCGGGCGCCGGCCGGGCGTTCCTCGAGTTGGACGCGGACTTCATTGATCAAATGCTCAATGTTAATCTGAAAGGGGTGATTCACCTTTCGGTCGCCGCGGGCCGGGTGATGCGGGATCAAGAAGCAGGCGGGGTGATTGTTAACATTTCCTCCACGACGGCGTTTCGCACCCTGCAGGGCGTGTCGCTGTATTCCGCCACCAAGGCCGCCCTGGTGAATCTGGCGCAAGCGATGGCCAAGGAACTCGGGGAATTTGGCATCCGGGTGGTGGCGATCGCACCCGGCGACATCTGGACCGACACTTATGAGAAAGTGCGCCAGGAACGGCTGGCCAGCGGTGGGCACGAAAATCTGGTCGGGCAGCCGGTCCTAGGCCAGGGAAGACCGGAAGATGTCGGAGAGATCGTTGCCTTCGTGGCGTCCCCTCGGGCCCGATATATCACCGGAACGACGGTGCGGGTCGATGGCGGCTTGCTGGCCTGAAAGGTATTCCGTGCGCGCCTCGTTGAATGATGAACCCATGGCCGGCCATGGCGCCGCCTGCAGCGTTTGGCCTTCGTTCGTTCCGCGCGGACCCTGGGCCGAGCACGAAACGACGGGAACCTCACCCCGCGAGCACTTGGATTACGAATCGACCATCGCCCGCCGCAACCACCGGTACGGTGAACGTTTACCGCGGAACTGACCGCAGCCATGTCCATTTTCGACACCGGATTCGTCGTAGTCTATTTCGTCGCGATGATTGCCTGCGGAATCATTCTGCGGGGCCGTCAGGAATCCGCTGAAGATTACTTTGCCGGGGGTGGGCTGCTGGGTGGCAGGATCAGCCGGATCATGGTGGGTCTCAGTATCGCGGCGACGTACTTCAGTGGAATTAGTTTCATTGCGATTCCAAGTATTGCCATCGCCAATGGCACCAAGATTTTCCTGATTCTTGCGGTATTCCCGGTCTCGTGGGTTGTGGTCGAGGGATTTTTTCTCCGCCGGTATCTGGCGTTCCCTGGCCTCCATCCTTACGGGATTGTCGCCGCCCGGCTTGGTCCGCGGGTGCGCCAGGCGATCTCGGCGTTGTTTGTTCTGCTGCGTCTGGGCTGGATGGCCGCATTGCTGTATGCACCCACGATCCTGATCTTGACCACGATGCGGCTGGGCAATCACTGGTTCTGGCCCGTCGTCCTGTCGATCGGGGTCAGCTCGACGGTTTACACAGTTCTGGGCGGCCTGCGCGGTGTGATTGTCACTGACGCCATACAGATGATCATCATCATGGTCGGTTTGGTTTTTGTCGTAGTCCTGGTCCTTGTGCGAATCCCTTTCGACCCGTCCCTGTGGTTGGCGAAACTCTCCGCATCAGGCTCTTTCACCACGCCCTCCCTCAGCCTCAGCCTAACCGAACAATTCACCGTTTGGGGGATCCTCGTCGGAATGTCCGTCTCAAATCTTGCGAGCAGCATGGCGGACCAAATAAGCCTGCAAAGATTCCTTGCCACTGGCTCATACGAATCGGCGCGCAAGTCGTTCCGATATAGCCTGGCTGGCTCAGCCATCACGGTAGCGCTGCTCGTCGCGATCGGACTGCTTGTGACTCTGTATTATTCCTTCAACCCGGATCCAATTCTGCCCAAAGCGACCGACCAAATCTTCCCACATTTTGTCGCCTCCGCCCTGCCGTCCGGACTACGCGGACTGATCGTCGCCGCGATCCTCGCCGCGACCATGAGCAGTGTCACCAGCGGGATCAACGCACTGGCGGGCTGCCTCACCATTGATTTTATTCGCCCCACTCGGAGGGGATTGAGCGAGCGCTCCACACTGACGCTGGGTCGGTGGGCCAGTCTGGGCGTCGGTCTTGGCGCTACCCTCCTGGCGGGAATGATCTCGGATATGGGCACGATATTCAACATTTCCCAGACCGTCCTGGGCGTATTCATGGGGCCAATTCTGGCCATCGTCACGATCGCGGCAGCGAATGTTGGGCGAGTCTCAGAAACTCGCTGCCTCTGGGCCATTGCAGTCGGCTGCCTCGTCGGCATGGCGGTTGCATTTTCCACCGCGCAGAGTGTTTGGATCACCGTCAGCGGACTTGCCGCGACACTTGTGCTCGGTTTTCCTTTGCCGGGCGGCACGATTCGACCCCGGGAACAATCCGGGCGCTGAGGAATGCTCGTGGGCCTAGGCTGGATTTCGCGCACCGATGAAAGGGCATGGCGGGTACGCGGGGGCGCGACTCAGGACGGAGGCGCGCGATAACAGTGCCCGGGAAAGCTAGCTGATCCGCCTCACCACGCTGTCCAACCGCCGTCCACGACGAGGTTGTGACCTGTGACGTACGAGGCGCTGTCGGTGAGTAGAAACAGCGTCGGCCCGACGATCTCGTGGCTTTGCCCGATCCGACCCAGCGGGGAGCCCCCGGCGAGCCGCTGGATAAATTCCGGCTCGGACCGCTGCATCGGCGGATGAGGAAAGGTTCCCGGTGTGATGCAATTAAAGCGAATGGCGCTTGGCCCGTAATGCACCGCAAAGTACCGTGACAGCTGCAACACCGCGGCCTTGCTGACGCCGTAATCGATGGAGTTGGGATTCATGGGCGGCAGGTAGTTCCTGGGAGTGGGCGACACCAAGCCGTAAATACTGCTGAAAAGAACAATGCTCCCCGATCTCCGCGGCCGCATACGCTCCGCGAGATCGCGGCAAAGCGCGAAGGTCGGGGTCATGTTCTGGTTCAAAGTTTTCTGAAACACCCCCGGCGGTAGCTCTTGGAGTGACTTTCCAGCACCAAGAGTCGCATAACTGAGATGCACGACCCCGTCGGGCAGTCCGTGACTGGCCACGATCGACTCGATCATGCCGGGCAGCGAGTCGGCGGCAGCCATATTATGGGAAAGGGGAATGGTGCGCGACAACCCTCGCTCGCCGACGAGCTCGGCGGCGCGATCACCCAGATCGATGCAGACGACGCGGCGGCAAAGCGAGTCAAGCGCCGTTGTGATGGCAGCACCGAAATAACCGGCGCCACCGGTCACCCAGATGGTCTTGTCTTCAAGGGAATGCCACGGATTCATCGTTTTCATTTTTCAGGGCTGGGATAATAATCCATATGGAGCCGGTGGATGGCAGGCCGCGAGACCGAATCCCCCTGCGTTCGGCGCCGGTCACTTCGGAACCGTCCAGATCACGGCCTTTACCTTGGCGCTGGCCGGCGAATCGGCCAGGTCGTCCACTTGATAGTAGGCCGTGAAAATCCTCCCGTCGGGGAGTTCCACTGAGTTTGGATAGCCGCAGTCGGTATTGGGGGCATCCCACACTAACTGGAACCGATTCTCCCGGTCCCAAGTCCTCCCATCATCTCGGCTAATCATGGCTTGCGCGCCAAAAAAGGGAGCCCTCCGGTCTCCATAGCAGAGCAGGATCTTCCCGTCTCTTAGCAGGAGCAGATTTCCGGGCAGTTCTCCCGGCTCGGTTACCCGCCCAAGATTTCGCCATGTTCGCCCCAAATCGAGGGATTCGTGAATGCTAACCGATCTGGCGCCATCAGGCACCGGTCCGCCGCGGACGGCCGCCAACAGTTTGCCCGACGGCAGCAGCAGCAAACTCGATTCGTCGCCATTGCCAATCACTGAGAAATCACCCCACGTCCTGCCTCCGTCTTGCGAACGCAAGACTATGCTCTGGAACTCCCGCTCGCCTTCCGGACGGAATATATTCGCCCAGCCTGGTCTATGCGTAAAGGTCACCGTCGCCTGCATCAGCAGCGTCCCCGACGGCAACTCGATGATTCTGCCATGCGGGCTTCCAAATGGGAAAGGCGATGTATTCGCGATCTGGGGAACACTCCAGGTTCGTCCACCGTCCTGAGAGCGTGTCACGAAAATCTTTACGTTGACCGGGTCGTATTGGGTCGGAGATTCAAATCGGTAAATATGGAAAGATAAGAGCAAGGTTCCGTCTTTCAACGCGGTTACGAAACCGTCCCTGAGATCTTCATCCGGCCTCGATGCGGCCACCCAGACCGGATCTGACCAAGTTTTCCCCGAATCGGCCGAACGCAAAAGCTCCAGACGGGAGCCTCCACGGGTGACCGCGTGCGGTGCTCCCGACCGCACGATGACGACCAGTTCTCCGTTTTGGAGCATGACCACGCTCGGCCAAAAACCGCCCTGTCCACTGATCGTGACTCGTTCCGCCGCGGAGGTGCGAAATTGAAGAACGGGCGCGTTCGCCCCGATCAGGGATGCCGTGACCTCGCGCGCCCGCGACGCGGCTTCATCATGAGCCATCACTGGCCCTTTGGATTGCGCGCGGAGGATTCCCGCGTGCGGGCCCACCAAGGATAACGCCCCGATGGCAAACGGCGTGCAGCAGCAGGTGGAAAAAATCTTGGCGATGGATGTTTTCATCATTCAGCGGGTTTGGACCTCGGTTTTTCGTGCCATTTGGAATCGCTCCGACGCAGGTGGTAGCGCCTTCGACTGGATCAATTGGGTAATTAAAACGAAGATAAAGCAGAAGCAGCTGGGGAAGAAACTTGTCCAAGAAGAACCGGCAACCCGACGCCTTTCGCTCCGCGTGACGTCCCAATGCTCGAGTGTCTTCAGCGACCGAATCTGGCCAGCGTCATGCGAAATCTGCCTGAATTCCACCTGCTGATACAATCAAACCAGATCCAAGCCGGCGGCGGAGGACGCCTCACTGGGACCAAGCTCCCGTTGGAACTTCGCCTTCCGGATTTGCGTCCAAGCTTGCCGGGCCGATAAACTGCTGCCCGCTAAATCCCGTTTACTGCCAACCGGACATGACCCTGACCCTAGCCCGCATATTTCAGACGATTTCCCGACGGATTCCTCGTTCCGCCCTCGGTATCAATATGCGGGCTTAAGCAAAACCGCCCCTTTTTCTTGAGGGATCCGGTCCACCACCAGAGCATAATCGAAATCGATCATCGACTGATGCGGAATCAGGGAACGACTTTCCCACCCTTTTCCGGGGGCGGTTTTGCCGATAGCCCGGACATCGATTCCGCAAGACAGAGTGTATTGTTCCTTAGGAGGAGAGTGTAAAATGTCCGGGCTAATCCCTGAATTGAAACGCGAAGAGGTGGGCGTCCTTCAATTCGAGGCGCAGGCGAACCGGTCGACCGGCGATCGCGCGGACGTCGCTGCCCTTCGTCCAGGTCACCGGCCGGCCGATGGCGTCGCCGAATATCTGGGAGCAGTCATCGAGGGCGAAGCCGGGGAGCGGCTTGCCGTCCAAGTCCTGGATTTCGACGCGCACACTGCCTGCGGCGGAGGTGGCGAAATTGAGTTCCAGGTGCCGGCCGCGAAAACTCACCGGCTTGGTGATTACTTCACCACCGCTCAGCGGCGCCTCCACGGAGACGAAGCCGTCCAGCCGCAGGGTGTAGCGGCGCAGGATGCTGCTGTGTCCCGTCAAATAGCTCTCCGTCGCATAAATCGAGAGTTCGTTGGGGGCGCCGGCGAGCGCGGACTTCGTTTCCACGAGGTGCCAGCCGCCAAACAGATGGCCGTAGTTCCAGGTGCCTTCGCGTTCGGGGCCCGGCCGGATGAAGGCCTCGTTCCAGCGTTTGAAGGTCACACCGTCCCGGCTGGCCATGAGGAGGGTCTCACTCAGGGCGGAGCCATAGCGTTCGCTGGCCAGCGCGCGCATATCGCGCGGTCCGGGTTCGGGCAGGGCGCGCACGGGCGCGCCGGCCGGGGCGCCGTCCTGCCGGGTGACGTTCAAGGCCCCGCGCGAGGCCGACCGCGATGAACGCTTCACCAATCGCGCGGCGGACTTTTCGGTCATGCCACCCGAGGAGGACTATCAGAACCACCCGGTCTAGGAATTCGAACGCTACTCGACCGAGATGCTGGCCGGGAAAACCGTCGCCCTCGTGCTGATCTTGGTCCGGGGCAGGCCGTGGGAATTTCAATACGACACGGGGCGGTGCATCTATGACGAGGTGCGCCACTGCCTAATGGGCTACGAATGGATGCGCGCCCACGGCATGGATCCGTTCCAATCGCCGCAATATCTCCACGTCTTCAAATGGCGCAGCCAGTTCCCCCCCCCCGTCATGCAATATTGCCTCCTGACGATGGGCAACGAGGTCCACGCCTTTCCCTATCGCCACCGGCGCGTCGAGGCGCACCAGAAGTTCGGCGGCCAGCTGAGCGAACAGTTTGTGCGCTACGACATCGCCGACGAGACGCAGCACGTCCGCTTTAACAACCGCTGGCTGCCCGAGCTGCTCAAGCTGGTCGGTGAAAAACGACCGCTCAAACAGTACACGGCGGACGTAATTAAAGTTTGGAAAGAGGAGTACCGCACCGGCAAGCTGCCGATCAACGTCGAGTAATCCTCCCCCGTTCCGGCTTCGTTCTGCCTCACCAAACTCCCCCCTGCCATGACTCCTTTTCCTGCCACCCAAACGATCCGCCTCGCCATGATCGGCAGCACGATCGGCAACAACCATCCCTACTCCTGGAGCGCGATGTTCAACGGCTACGATCGCGACCTGATGACCAGGGAGTGCCCCTACGCCGGCATCCCGCAGTACCTGAACAAACAGCCCCTCGGCACCCTGACGATCCCGAACGCCAAGGTCACGCATATCAGCTGTGTCGGGGACGGTGAATTCACGGCCGAGCACGTGGCCAAGTGCTCGCTCATCCCTAACGTAGTGAAGAATCCGACCGACGTCATCGGCGACGTCGACGCCGTGATCATCGCGACCGATATCGGCCACCAGCACGTGGAGCGCGCCCGGCCCTTCGTCGAGGCGGGGTTGCCGGTCTTCGTCGACAAGCCGCTGGTCGATAACGAGGCGGATCTGAAAGTCTTCACCCAATGGGTGGACGAGGGCCGGGCGATCATGTCCTCGAGCGCCATGCGCTACGCGAAGGAATTCATGCCCTACCGCATCTCGACCCACGAACTCGGTGAACTGCGCCTGGCGACCATCACCACGGTGAAAAATTGGGAGACGTACGGCATCCACGCGCTCGAGAGCATCTATCCGATCCTAGGCCCCGGGTTCCTCACCGCCCGCAACATCGGGACGAAGGAGCGCAACATCGTCCACTTCACGCATCGACGAGGCGTAGACGTGATCGCCGTGGCGTCGGCCGACATGTACGGCGGCTTCGGCTGCCTGCAATTGTGCGGCACCGCGGGCAGGGTGCAGGTGTCCTTTTCCGACACGTTCTACGCCTTCAAGACGCAGCTCGAGGGCTTCATCCAATACCTGCGCAGCGGCACCCGGCCTTTTGCCTTCGAGGAAACCGTCGAACTGATGAAACTGGTTATTGCGGGCATCCGCAGCCGGGACGAAGGTGGCCGTTTGATCCCGCTCGA
>CAMAXB010000046.1 GCA_945862035.1 Opitutus sp. GAS368 | reverse complement strand
GGCTGCGCCGTGGTCCGCCAGCTGGGTCGTGGACTACGCGTTTGCCAAAAGCGCGCCGCTCCCCCTCCGAGGCGTGCGGATGGGCGTGAACGGCACTTGGCGCGACGACTATCTCTTCGGCGTGCCCAACGGCCAGAAGATGATCGGTGGTTCCTCCCACTTCGTGAACGCCTATGTGATGCGCGATCAGGAGATCTGGGGGCAGCAGACGCGCCTGCGGTTTGGCGTCCGAAACCTGATCGACCTCGAGAACAACGATGTCCGCAAGACCAGCTTCACCACGCTCGCGAGCGGCGCGAACGTCTACCGCTTCTCTTACGTGATGCCGCCGCAGTATAGCGCGGAGCTCACGATTAAATTCTGACCGGATTCCTGTTATGAAACATTTCGCCTCATTCCTCTCCCTCCTGATCGCGGCCACCTCCGCGGTGGTTGCTGCCACGGCTCCGACTCCCGCCAAGCCCAACATCATCTTCATCCTTGCTGACGATTACGGCATTGGCGAAGTCGGCAGTTATGGGTCTGATAATTACAAGACGCCGAACATTGACGCGCTGGCCCGCAGCGGCACCCGCTACACGAATGCCTACACGATCTCGCTCTGCGGGCCCTCGCGGGCGCAGATTCTCACCGGCCGGTACGGCTTCCGCACCGGTGGCAGCAACCAGGACGCGGTGGGGGAAATTTCACCAGCCAAGGAGACGTTGATTCCAGGCATGCTGAAACCCGCCGGCTACGCCACGACGATGATCGGCAAGTGGAGCCAGTTCTCGCGCCAACCGTCCGATTTCGGTTTCGACGAGTATCTGCGCTATGCGGGAAGCGGCGTCTACTGGAACACGCAAGACCGAGCGAAAACGTACCTCGTCAACGGCCAGACGCGGACCTTGGGCGACGGTGAGTACATGCCTGAGCTGATGCACCAGCATCTCGTCGAGTTTATGACCAAGCACCGCGACCGGCCTTTTTACGCCCACTACTCGTTGTCGCACGTGCATACGGACATTCTCCCGACGCCTGACAGCGCTCCGGACAGCAAGGACATCTACGGGGATAACGTCGCCTACATGGACAAGCTGGTGGGTAAACTGATGGCGGAGCTCGACCGCCTCAATCTGCGCGAAAAGACGCTCGTCGTCTTTTTTGGCGACAATGGCACCGGGAACGGCCGGGCTGATCGCGCCACGATCGGCGGCCGACAACTGGCCGGCGCCAAGGGCTCGTTGCTCGATGGCGGTGGTCGCGTGCCGATGATCGTCAGCTGGCCAGGCGTCACGCCTGCCGGCCGGGTCTCCGCCGATCTGGTGGACTCCAGCGATTTCTTCCCGACGTTTGCCGACTTTGCGGGGGCCAGACTCCCCGAGAACACTGTGATCGATGGCCGTAGTCTTGCCGCGCAAATTCGGGGCGAGCAGAGCGGACCGCGCTCGTGGGTGTTCCATCAGCTCGCCCGGAACTGGTATGTGCGGGAAGCCGACTGGAAAATGAATCAGGCGGGTGAGCTCTTCGACATGAGCGATGCGCCGTTCGTCGAGAAACTCGTTGCCGCTGGCACCGAAAGCCCCGCGGCCCTCGCGGCCCGTCGACGCCTTACCCTGGTCCTCGCCCAACTCAATCCTGCCGGCGGCATCCCGGATACGGGTGACGAGTCGGGTCGCCACGCAAAGAACGTGGAGAGAAACGCGAAGAAGAAGAAATAGTCCCGGATCCTCGGGCGCCGTCCCCGCTCCCGGCGGCGCCAAATCCCTGCACCATCCCTGCGCTGGTCACTGTGCTCTCTGTTTTTCGTATTCCTCTGCTAGCGGCCGACGATGACGCGGCTAGTTTGGTCGGACGCGCCGCGGACGGTGACCGGGCCGCCGTTCCGCCGGCGACGTCAATGATCTCCGGCTTCCCACTCGGTTTTCCCGCCCTTTCACCAACGCGGTGAAACGGGGCGTGTGTGTTCTGAAAAGGGGTCACGTTCCTTCGCCAAAGTTCGCTCACCTTGTCTTCCGTTCCTATGAAATCATTGCTCCGTTTCGTCTTTTGTCTGGTCACGGTTGGGTCGGTTTACGCCGCCGGCCCGGCGCCGTCGCGCCCCAACATTCTCTTCATTGCCGTCGACGATCTCCGTCCGGAGTTCGGTGCTTATGGCGCAAGCTACGTGAAGTCGCCCAACCTTGATCGGATCGCGAAGGCCGGGATCACCTTCAACCGCGCTTATTGCCAGCAGGCCGTCTGCTCGCCCACGCGATCAAGCCTCATGACAGGCACGCGGCCAGACACGACGAAGGTCTGGGATCTCGAAACCCATTTTCGTGCTGCGCTTCCCGACGTGGTGACGCTTGGTCAGCATTTCAAGAATCATGGCTACTTCGTCCAGGGCATGGGTAAGATCTACCATGGTAGTCTCGACGACGCCCCCACTTGGTCCGTGCCTTGGCAGTCCGCCCGCGGCCAAGCCTACGGCTTGCCGGAGACCCTTGCACTTAACAACCGACAGTCCGCCGCGGCGCCGGCCGCCGGCGGCGCGGGTCGGCGGGCAGAGAGGAACAGACAAGAACCCAATCCCCGAAACTCCCGTGGCCCCGCTTTTGAAGGTGCCGATGTGCCTGATGAGATCTTTACCGACGGCGGGAATGCCCGGCTGGCCGTCGCCACGCTCGGCGAGCTGGCCAAGAAGCAGCAGCCCTTCTTCCTCGCAGTTGGATTTTCCAAACCCCACCTGCCATTCGTCGCTCCAAAGAAGTACTGGGACCTTTACGATCCCGAGAAAATCCAGCTGGCCTCCAATAAATTCCGCCCGAAGGAAGCGCCCAACTTTGCGATTCTTCCAGGCGGCGAACTGCGGAACTACCATGGTATCCCTGAAGGCTCGATCCCCGATGACCTCGCCCGCCAGCTGAAGCACGGCTACTACGCTGCCATCTCCTACATGGACGCGCAGCTCGGCCTCGTACTTGACGAACTTGACCGCCTCGACCTCGCCAAAAACACCATCGTGATTCTCTGGGGCGACCACGGCTGGAAGCTCGGCGAGCACGACGCCTGGTGCAAACACTCTAACACGGAAAGCGATACCAATTCCGCTCTTCTTCTTTCCGTTCCCGGCATGAAACATGCCGGCGCCAAAGCGACCGGGCTGGTCGAGTTCGTCGACATCTATCCGACGCTCGCGGAGCTAGCGGGCCTGCCGCTCCCCAACCATTTGGAGGGTCTCAGCTTCAAGCCGCTCCTCGACGATCCCGCTCGGAGCTGGAAATCGGCGGCCTTCAGCCAGTATCCTCGCTCGGGAAATTCGGCTACGGGCGGAATTCCGCTCATGGGCTATTCGATGAGCACTGAGCGCTACCGCTTAACCGTCTGGCTTCACCGCAACGATGCCAGCAAGGTCGCGGCCATTGAACTTTACGACCACCAGACCGACCCGCAGGAGAACGTCAACGTCGCGAATGATCCTGCGAATCGTGAACTGGTCGACCAGTTGATGGCGCAATGGCGCGAAGGCTGGCGGGGTGCGCAACGATCGATCACGAAGTCCTAATACCTAAAGTCGATGAAGGGAATGTTCGCCTTCCGGGAGCCGCGTTCGCTGCGTGATTTCAGCCGGTTTTGCTGTCTGAGGCGGAGCTGCCGTTTAGTTTTACGGTTTGGGTTGAGGCGCTTGAACAAGTGACCCTACTCGGCCCGGCCCTGTTGCTTCTCAACGTAGCAAGCTGACCGGATCGCACAGCAGGCCGCCGCGGACAACAGCGGCGATCCGCCGGGTATTGCGGATGTCCTCCAATGGATTCGCGTCGAGCAGCACGAGGTCGGCGCGCCGCCCGGGCGCGATTTCGCCGATCTCCGACGAGAGATTGATTGCCCGCGCATTGTGCTTCGTCGCCGCGACGAGCACCGCCGCCGGCGGGATGCCGGATGCCACCATCAATTCCATTTCCTGATGGAAGGAGAACCCGGGCGGACAAAAGGGAAACGGGGCGTCGGTGCCCACCATGAGCTCCACGCCGGAGCGGTAGAGCAGCCCGGTCAACTCCTGCAGTTTTGCGAACTGCTTCCGTCTGAGCTCCTGCGTCTCTGGACTCGCCCCGGCGCCGTCGGCAATGGACAGCCAATAATCGAGCAGACGCCGCGGGGTGCGCTGCAGGTCGGGGTGCTCGCGTACCTCTGGCGTATCGCTTAGCAGCATCCAGCTCCGGTAGACGACCAGGGTGGGATTGACGGCGACCCGATTGCGCACGAGGGCATCGATCAGCTCCGTCGCGCGCGGATGCGAATAGTCGGTCTTAATCTGTTCCTCGAGAATCTTCCGCCGCAGGCCTTCCACGGCCATCACGGACATGTGCGTGCGCTCATCCCGCAGCAGCCACTCCGGCACCTCGGGCGGCGTCAGGAAATTAAAGACGGATTCGATGTGCTCGAGGCTGTCGATCCCGTCCTCCATCGCGTCCAGCGGGTGATACTTTCTCAGGTGCGCGGTGGCCCATCGGCCATGCCGGTGCGCTTCGCGAATGATCGTCGACCCGATCCGGCGATCCATGCCGACGTAGATCTTGAACGTCCACACGCCGGCCGCGGCCATCTCCTCCACAAAGGGGGGAACCTGCGCTGGATCGGTGATCCCGAGACTCACGCCCGCGTGATACGGAGGCTGCTTGTCGAAGAGCGGGCTGGCCATGACCAGCCGCGGAGCGCGCTCCGGGTGGTCCTCGCTGTAGCGCTGGACCCTCTGCTGGACATCAAGCGTGTCGCCGGCGGCGCGGAGCGTGGTGATGCCATTGGCGAGGTAGTGGGGCAGGATTTCCTCCACCGTGACCCCGGCCTGGGGCAGCAGATGCGAAACATGGGCGTGCCCATCAATGAAACCGGGCAGCAGAAAACGTTGGCTGCCGTCGACCTCGATCGCCCCCGGCGGTACCGTCACGGCACCGCCGGGCGGCACAATCGCGAGAATCCGCCCGTCCACCACCACCACCGCCGCACTCGGCGCGAAGGCGTCACCCGTGAACACGGACGCTCCGCGAATCACCAAGGCGGGCGGCTCGGCTCCGTCGGCACCCACCGCGACCCCAAAGAGGCCGAGCAGCGCGAGCAGGCGTTTCAGCAGAGTGGTCACGAGGCCAGCAGTTGAACCCCTAACTCTGCCTGTCTGCAACAGCAATGGGCGCCCGCGTGCGGTAAGCGCGCCGACTTACGCCGGCGCCGGCACGCCGGCCTGAGCCATCAGCGTCTTCAGCAGACCCACGTCCGCTGTTCTGGTTTTGGCCACGAAGCCGCGGGCATGGGCGAAATGGACCTCCGGATGGCTCGCGATCCTCGTGAAATCGAGCCGGGCGTTGTCGCGGAAACGCGAGAGGCCATAGCCGGAGCTGCGCCGGTCGGGATACACCGTGCCGACGATCTGCTCGGTCAACCCCCGGCTCTGGATAAAATGGTCCACGCCCAAAGACGGTTCGTCGGGCAGGGGATCGGTGCGCGGCAGGAAAAGCACCTTGGCCGGGCTGCCGGCCAGTTCCAGCTCCCATACTTCCGCGTGCTGCCCGATGAAATCCAGCCTCGCGCGCATGGTCCGGAGGTAGTCGAGCATATCCTGGCCGATCATCCGCATCATTTCCCAGAGGGGCTGCCCCGGGGCGAGTTCCTGAACGAGGGCGAAGCGGCGCAGGAGGGTGATGTCGATCGGCGAGTTCAGCTGGTTCACCACTTCCGGATCGATCCCCAGCCAGCGTGCCGTGACCAGCGGGCCGCGGCAATCGAACCACTCCGCCGGCTCAAGCCAGTCGCAGAACTGCCGGGCATCCTCATAGAGTCCCAGGTGCTGCAGGACCAGCGACAGCGAGCAGGTGGGCGGATGATTCTTCGGCAGCTGGTGATGGTCGAAATTGGCGAGCGCCGGTTCATGCCGATGCCCCACGTCGACCACCGCCACCGTCGGATTGTCCAGATCCGCCGCCACCGGCTCCCGCCGCACGATCGCCACGGGATGCAGCGCCAGCAGCACGCTGCAGGCAAGGAACTCGTCCTTATGGGCGCCGCCGGGATGGGTGAGGATCTGTTGGATTGGGGACATGGAGGAGAGAAAGGAGTCAGGCGCCAGAATTCAGGAGTCCGTCGGCCAATCGATCCCAAACTCAGACAGTTTACGGGGTCCACTCCTACGCAGGGTCTGGCTGGTCCCGTGTACCTCGCCTCGCTGAGGCCGGTCCGAAATCACACGCCCCGACTCCGTCCGACGCTGATACGAGTCAGGCTAAACGATGTCAGATTTGCGGGTGGCGCGCGAAAGTTAGCACAGATGTTCGGCCGCCCCCTGCGGCCGCCGACTTTCCGAAGTTTGCTGGGCTCGACCATGGCCTCAAGTATTCGATGCTTGCGGCGCTGGGCCGGACGCCGTCTCCTCGTGTCCGCGCAAGCCGACCGGCTAAGTTCTCTCCGCCTCAACCCCATGCACTACGTTTCCCCAATTTTGCAGATTATCGTGGGCTTGGGAATTCTCAACGTCTGGCTACTCCGCGCGGGGCAGGCCACGCCGTTTCGCGGGGGCCGTGCGCAGACCCTGCGCGAGGAGTTCAACGCCTACGGGCTACCCTTCTGGTTCATGTGCGTCGTCGGAGTCCTCAAGGTGGGTCTGGCACTGGCCCTGTTGGCGGCCGTTTGGGTTCACGCGTGGGCGCAGCCGGCGGCCATCGGTCTCGGACTGCTCATGATAGGAGCGTTTCTCATGCACCTCAAAGTGAAGGATCCGCTGAAAAAGGCGCTACCCTCCGTCGCCGTGCTCGCTATGTGCGTTGCCATCGTGGGGCTGTAGTCTTGGCGGCCGCTTAGAACGCGGCCCATGCCAGGTAGGCATTCAGCGCGAGGTAAAGTAGCGCCGGTGTCGTCTGGACCAGCGTGTCCTTGATCCTGATCCGCACGACGACCGCGACCAGCATCATGAGGGCAAGTCCGCTCGCCGCGGCCCGGCCCATCGAGGGAAGGTACAGGCCGACGACTAGCCCGATCGCCGCCGCCAATTGGAGCGCACCCACCAGAGCGCGCTGCGAGCCGAGCCCGTAGCGATCAAACTCCCGCTGATGGTGGGGCGACAAGAAACAGGCCGCCCCGTAGGCAAGGAAGGAAGTCGCGGAGAGAAGGACCAGGACGAGGTGCAAGCGGGTACCGTAGCGCATGCCAGCCTCGGCGCACACTTAATTCCCGCTCCTCGGAAATGGGGTCTGGCCGCACAGTGTTACATTCAAGTGCTCTTCGGCCAAGAATGTAACAATGTGCGGCCAGACCCCTTGCTCGGAGGCGGGGATCAGAAGGTGAAGCGGGCGCCCGCGTAGACGAGCCGCGGCTGGCCGGCTTGGATGCCGCGGGTGCGATCCACGACGTAGGTGAGGTCGGCGAGATTTTTTACCGTGACGAAGAGTCCGAGCGCATCCGTCAGGCGCACATTGAGGGAGGCGTTCCACACGGTGGACGAGGCCATGCGGCCGCGCTGGCCGTCGGCGGCGGGCGTGAGCGTGTTGGCGAAGTCGGTGACCTGCGCGCCGAGGTGGTGGGCCTCGATCTCGCCGTCAAAACGCCCGGCCGCAAAGCCTAGAGCCGCGGTGAGCGTGTTGCGCGGGGCATAGGGCTGGCGAAGGCCGGCCGCGCTGCCGGGGATCGGCAGACGCGTGGCGACGTTGACAAAGGGCGTCTCCTGGCGCGCGGTGAACAGATTCGTGTACGCGAGGCGCAGACGGAAGCCGCCGGGCAGGGGCGCCGT
This sequence comes from Opitutus sp. GAS368, assembly GCA_945862035.1. GTDB lineage: Bacteria > Verrucomicrobiota > Verrucomicrobiia > Opitutales > Opitutaceae > CAMAXB01. Next base: position 5,829 of record CAMAXB010000046.1, on the reverse strand, counting down.
GCCGCTGAATTCGAGTCCTTCGAAGAGGGCCTCGCCCTCCGAAAGAGGCGTACTGCCGCCGGCGATCGAACCCACCGCGATGAGATTGTCGAAATCATGGCGGAAGACGGCGGCCTGGAACCCGACCCCCGTGGAGGAGTTGAAGCGTACGCCAAGTTCGGAGTTGAGCGACGTCTCGGACCCCACATCGGTCGCGGTGCCGTTGCCCCCGACGAGATCCTCGACGCGCGGCGGCGCGAAACCGCGATGCACGCTGGCAAAGACCGTGGTGTGCTCCCGGGACTGCCAGGTCGCGCCGAGGCCGGGCAGCACGCGATCGAGCGTGGCGCGCCCGCCGAGCCCGTTGAGGCGGTTCAGCCGCTCGAACTCCATCGCCTCGTAGCGCGTCACGGGAGTGAGCGTGAAGTTCCCGAGCGTGAAGCGGTGGGCGGCGAAGGCGGACCAGGCGACAGTCTCACGCGCGTTGTCCTCGACCCGCGCGCCCGAGCGGGCGGTGGGTGCGGATCCGTTGATCTGCTGCCGGTCCTGCTTCTCGTGGTGGAGCTTCACGCCGGCCTGAAGCTCGCCGGCCGCCGTGGGGAGCGTGAGGCGGGAATCGATCCCCGTCGTCTCGTAGGCGCGGAGGCGCCCCTGGGTGCTGGCAAACTGCGTATCGGGATCGACGCGACGGCCGGCGAGACGGTGTTGGAGGAACGTGGCGCTCACCCCGTCGATCACGGAGACTACGGCCCCCGCGCCATGCTGCCCGTCCTGGCTGTTGCTGGACTGGCGCCACCAATCGCGTTCGAAGTCGGCGTGGTAGAGGCTCGTCGTGACTTCCGCGTCGGCGACGAGCCGGGCCCGATGGGTGATCGAGAGACCCGTGCGGCGGATATCGAATGCGTCGTTCTTGAAGGGATTGTAGCGGGCGCCGAGCCGGTCGAACTCCGCCTGGGTAAGTCCTGAATACGTGACGGTGGAGTCTTCCGTGTAGAGGTTGCCGCGCAACGTGAGCGTGTGGCGGCCGCCGAACCGCACGGTGTACTTGGCGTTCCAGTCGTCCACGACGTGCTCCAGGTTGTCGCGCGCGCCATCGCCCTGCTTGCGGGTATAGTCGACGAGCGCGCCATGCCCCCCGGCGCGGAGGTGGGCGTTGAAATAGGAGCGGCTGCCCGCGCTGAGCTGGACAAAGCCGCCGGGGGTGGTCGGGGCGTCGGGCGTGAGGTAGTTGATCACGCCACCGATCGTCTGCGGGCCGAAGAACAACGAGTGGGCGCCCTTCAACACCTCAAGCGCGGCGAAGCGTTCGATCGGCGGATGATAATAGGAGGCGTTGTCGCCATAAGGTGAGTAGGCGAGGGGCAGTCCGTCTTCGAGCAGCGTGATCTTGGTGGTTCGGGTGGGATTCAGGCCGCGCAGACCGATGTTGGGCCGGAGGCCGAAGCCCTCCTCGTCGCGCACCTGCAAGCCGGGCACCCGGCGCAAGGCCTCGTTGGCGGTGAAGACGTGGCTCCGGGTCAGGGCTTCCTCGCCGATCACGTCGGCGGAGCCCCCGATCACTGGGAGCCGCTCGGCGCGGCCCACGACCTCGAACCGCGGGTGTTCGATCACCTCCGCCGCAAACGAGGCTTCGACGATCTGGGCCGTGACATCGGCCGGCCACGCCCAACCGACGACCCCTGCCGCAAGGCCGGCAAAGCAACGGACAGGAGAGAACGAGGAAGGGATGCAAAACGAGGTCATCGGATGTGAGGCTGAGACTCGGTAGCATAAAGGGGCTGCGTCAAGAGTGTTTTTAGGACTCATTCTCATTTACACCCTAAACTAGATCTCATCCAGCGGCATCAGCCTGCTCGGCCGCTCCTCGAATCGGGAATCAGCTGGGTGGATCGACCTGCCGCCTGAACGTCCATCCCGCGGTGCAGCGCCCGTACGATTGGGCGAGTCCAGTGATGCAGGGGGCCGAGAATCACGTGCGCCCCCCCCAGTCGCCACCTGGCAGCCTGAAGAGATCCCCTTCGAAATGGGGTCAGGCTGGGCTTTACCCGACTCCGCGGACGGTGGGCCGACAGCTGCGGCCACCGCGATCGGCCGACCGAGTCAGGTCACTGACGTCCGGTCGTGGGATTCCGCATCAGTTACCCACGGCCGAGAAGGACGAGCCCGTGAATCATGGCGACAACCGCGGCCACCACATAAGCCACGCGCATGGCAGTCCAGGGCAGGGTGTCACCGATGGTTGCCACCTCGTGACGGAAAACGAGCAAGCCAACGACCAAGGGCAACCCGGCGGAAATGCTCGTTTTCATGGTCGAATTCATCGTGCGCCCAGGAGGAGGAGACGCGAAAAATGGATTGGCGGCAAGCCAGTGCTGACCCCGTTCGGTCCGGCCCCTCGCATCGGCCGCTCGCCTTTCAGAACTGGCCCCGTGCGCGGAATTTTGACTTGATCGTGACTCCACCCTCGTCTGCTCACCCCATCCCATGAATTTCGAAACCCTCCAGTTGCACGCCGGCCAGGACGTTGATCCCACGACCCGCTCCCGCGCGGTCCCGATCTACCAGACCACCGCCTATCAGTTTAAGGACTCCGCCCATGGCGCCCGGCTCTTTGCGCTCCAGGAATTCGGCAACATCTACACGCGGCTGATGAACCCGACCAATGATGTCTTCGAGAAGCGGGTGGCCGCCCTCGAAGGCGGCGTCGCGGCCCTCGCGACTTCGTCGGGACACTCTGCGCAGTTCATCGCCATCAATAACATCGCCTCGGTTGGCGACAATTTCGTCACGACCTCCCATCTCTACGGTGGCTCCTACAACCAGTTCAAGAACGCCTTCCGGAACATCGGGGTCGAGGCGCGCTTTGCCAGCGGCGTGGATGTGGCGAGCTTCGAGCCGCTGATCGACGCGAAGACCAAGGCCATTTACCTCGAGACCATCGGCAATCCCGGTCTCAGCGTGCCCGACTTTGAGGCTTTCGCCGCGCTCGCGAAGAAGCACGATCTCCCCCTGATCGTGGACAACACCTTCGGCGCGGGCGGCGCCATCTGTCAGCCGTTGCGGCATGGCGCCCACATCCTCGTGGAATCAGCCACCAAGTGGATCGGCGGCCACGGCACGAGCATGGGCGGCGTGATTGTCGACGCGGGTACCTTCAACTGGGGCAATGGCAAGTACCCGCAGTTCACCTCGCCGTCCCCGAGCTACCACGGGTTCATCCTCAACGACGCGTTCGGGGTGGGGGGCCCCATGGGTAATATCCAGTTCATCATCCGCTGCCGCATCGAGGGCCTGCGTGATTGGGGTCCGGCGCAGAGCCCCTTCAATTCCTTCCTGCTCCTGCAGGGCCTGGAAACCCTGTCGCTGCGCGTCGAGCGCACCTGCGAAAATGCGCTCGCGCTGGCTCAGTGGCTCGAATCCCGCCCCGAGATCGAGGCGGTGAACTACCCCGGCCTTAAGAGCCACCCCTTCCACGCTAACGCCAAAAAATACCTCACGCGCGGCTTTGGCGGCGTGCTCTCGTTCCAGCTCAAGGGCGCCCGCGCCCGCGCCGAGGCGTTCGTGAACAAGCTCAAGCTCATCTCGCACCTCGCCAATGTAGGCGACGCCAAGACCCTGATCATTCACCCGGCCTCGACCACGCACTCCCAGCTCGCCGCCGCCGAGCAGCTCGCCGCCGGCGTCTCGCCCGGCGGACTCCGCGTCTCGCTCGGCATCGAGCACATCGACGACATCAAGGCCGACATCGTCCAGGCGCTCGGCGCCTGAGCGGTTCCCGCCCATAAACCCGTGCCGGTCGCCGCTGGGGCGACCGGCTATCTGAAACAGCACGCCCCCTTGGGGATTGCCGGCGGCCTACTCCCCTGTCTCGGTCACTCGTTGTCGACTAGGCCGAGCTTGCCGACGAGGAGAGTTGCGGGTACTTTGAATCCCATTAAAGAGATTATTTTTGAGGTTTGTGAAGACGAGGTTGATGGTGGCTACAATGCCTCTGCGCTCGGCGTTGGTATTCACACGGAGGGCGATACGCTCGAGGAACTGCGGGTCAACGTGAAGGAGGCCGTCGACTGCTTTTTTGACGAGACGATGGAAGCGCCCAAGGTGATTCGGCTACACTTTGTGCGGGACGAGGTTTTGACTCGATGAAGCGGCCACGCGACGTATCGGGACTTTCACTGGTCAATGCGTTGCGCGTGCTGGGCTATGCAGTGGATCGCCAGCGGGGCTCGCACATCCGCGTGACCACGCAGCAGGACGGCGAGCACCACGAGGTCGTTCCAAGTCACAATCCAATCAAAATTGGCACGCTTTCCAGCATCCTCAAAAGCATTGCGGCGCATCACAAGCTGACGGTTGAGGAACGCTACGGAAACTCGACCTGTAGCGCGCTCGAAAACGGGGTCTGGCCGAACAGTGTCACATTTTCCGAGTCGCACCCAGCAAATGTGACACTGTTCGGCCTGACCCCCTCGGCGACCGCTCTTCCGCTTCCTCCCCCGTCCCGGTTTGCTTTCCTATGAAAAACCCTACCCCAAGTCTTGCCCTGTTTCTCTCCCTGGCCGCGTGCCTTCAGGCCAACCCTCTGACCTACCACCACATCACAGTGGAAGAGACGCCCGAGCGCGTCATCCGGGTGACCGCGGTGGCCCTGAGCTCCGCGCCCCGCTGGTCGCGCGAGGTGGTCCAGACCCCCTTCGTCTGGGATCGTCCGAGTCCGGTCCCGTTTTTCCGCGAGCCGATCCCCTTCGTCATTGCTCCCGACGACACGGCTCAGCCCTTTTACCCGCACAATCACCTGCCGTCCGTGGCCTGGCTTCCCAACGGCGATCTCATGGCCGTCTGGTATTCGACGGTCAAGGAGCGCGATCCTGAGCTGACCGTTCTGTCGAGCCGCCTGCGTGCCGGTAAGGAAACGTGGGACCCCTCGAGTGAGTTCTTCAAGGCCGAGAACCACAATATGCACGGCACGTCGATCTTCCACGACGGACGGGGAACCCTTTACCATTTCAATGGCATGGGTCGTGACGGGGTCCCGGGCTGGAATGAACTGGCCCTCCTCGGTCGGTCGAGCACGGACAACGGAGTGAGGTGGATCGAGCCCTTTATCGTCGCGCCGGAATTTTCGCGGCGGCACCTGGTGATCTCGGGCACGCGCATGACCAGCGACGGCATGCTCATCGTCAACGCCGACGCCGCCCCCACGCACGACGGCGGCACGGCGCTTCACCTAAGCACTGACGGCGGCAAGACCTGGTCTGATCCGGGCAAAGGCCAGCCCCTGCCGAAGGTGGCCGAAGGAGCGGTTGGCCGCGGCACGATCGCTGGTATCCACGCCAAGCTGGCGCTCGTTACGGATGACCACTGGGTGGCGCTCGGCCGCGGGGACGACATCGACGGACACATGCCCATGAGCGTATCCCGTGACCGCGGGCAGACCTGGACCTACTCCGCCACGCCCTTTCCGCCCATCCGGGGCGGGCAGCGGCTCGTGTTGCTGAAACTGAGCGAAGGGCCGCTCGTGGTCTTTTCATTCACCAACACCGATCGGAAAAATCCCCGGGTTGGCGGCATGGAGTTCCGCCGCGCGGATGGATCGACCTTCACCGGCCACGGCCTGTTCGCCGCGCTATCCTATGACGAAGGTAAGACTTGGCCGGTGCGGAAGTTGATCACCCCGGCGCCCGGCGTTTACGACGGTGGGGCGTGGACCGGGGAATTCACGGCGTCGGCCGACAATGCTGAGCACGCCGGCTACCTCGCCGGAACGCAGACGCCCGACGGCGTCGTCCACCTGCTCTCGAGCCGCCTGCACTACCGCTTCAACCTGCCTTGGTTGCTCCAGCCCGCGCC